>JBFHGF010000072.1:0-10566 GCA_041583335.1 Bacteriovoracaceae bacterium | reverse complement strand
GCAGAGATGTCTTTTTGACTTGCTAATAGAATCAATCGATCGCTATGATTGAGCGCATGTTCCACCGCTTGGATTGATGACTCTCTACCAACGAAAAGGGGTAGGATCATAAAGGGGTAAACAACGATATCTCTTATCGGGAGTAAAGGGAGATTGTCTTTAAACTCGATGTTATCGCCCTCGTAATTCGTAACCATAATTTGTCCTCCAAAACAGCATACATGTGCTTAATCCGTGCACTCTTATTGTTCGGGTATAACTCATCTATTCTTTAAACTTTTTATGCATTTTGTGATGAATTTTAAAAAAAGATTGGTAAAGTTAAACTGAGTAAGTCGGTAGAAATTTTAGAGTAATTTTATCGAATCCTGCGAATGTTATGTATTTATCGCGCTTTAGAAAAGTGGATAGTTTTACTAAGGAATAGTTATGGGAAAGCCTGACAAAATTGGTGTGGCGGTTTTGGCCGCAGGTCTTGGAAAAAGAATAGGAAAAAAAGTCGCCAAGCCTCTTGTTCCTCTTATGGGTTTGAAGCTGGTGGATTATCCATTGAGTGCGGCCCTGGCTTTTTCTAAAGAACAGGAGCTTGATTCAGAGTTTGGAATCGTCGTGGGCCACCAGAAAGAAGACGTTCAGGATTATATTGAAAAAAGAGGCTATATAAAGATGTCATTCCCGGTTCAAAAAGAACAGCTGGGTACGGCAGATGCTCTAAAGAGTTACTATGAAGGCTGTTCATGGGCTAAAGATACGGATTATACTATGGTTCTGTGTGCCGACACACCTTTGTTAAGCAAGGATGAATTAGGCCAACTATGGAAAAGGCTTAAAAATAATAATTGGGATGCAGTTGCGGCAACCTTTAATGTAGATAATCCCTTTGGTTATGGAAGAATCATCAGGGCGGAACGTGGCTTTTCTATTGTAGAAGAAAAAGATGCAACAGATGAACAAAGAAAAATAAACGAAGTAAATTCAGGTCTATATATTGCTAAGACATCCTATGTGCTCGAGCAACTTGCCAAAATTGATAGCAATAATGAGGCGGGTGAGTTCTATCTCACCGACATCTTTAAGTCCGATTTGAATGTGGGTGTGGAGTGTTTTGAAAATGCTCAGGCCTTTCTTGGAGTTAATAATCCTATTCAACTAGAAGAATCTTTAAAGGTTCTTAAATCTAAAATTAATCATTTTCATCAAGCTCAGGGCGTTCATATTTTGGACTCTGAAAACACTTATATTGAAGCTTCAGTTTCCATTGGAAAAGGCACAACAATCTATCCGGGTTGCTATCTGCATGGCACTACCCAAGTCGGAAGCGAGTGTATGATTGAACCAGGGTCCATAATAAAAGATAGCCAGATAGCAGATGAGACGATTATCAAAGCCTACTCCTATCTCGAAGAGGCGATTGTTGCTAAGAAATGTGCCATTGGTCCTTATGCCCGCTTGAGGCCAGGAGCCGATATTGGCGAGTCGACTAAGATTGGAAACTTTGTTGAAATTAAGAAGGCCAAACTTGGAGCAAAAGTAGGCGTTTCTCATTTAAGTTATGTTGGGGATGCTGAAATTGGTGAAAATGTTAATATTGGCTGTGGCTTTATTACTTGTAACTATGATGGAGCCCAAAAGCATTTAACCAAAATTGGAAAGAATTCTTTTATAGGATCAGATACTCAAATGATTGCTCCCGTTACCATCGGGGAATCAGCTTTTGTGGCCTCTGGAAGTACCATTAATGCTGACGTTCCGGATGAAGGGTTCGCTATTTCTAGGGGGCGACAAGTCACCAAAGAAAAAATGGCCGCGAAATTTCTACGAGGAAAGTGGGCCATTAAAAAAGATTGATTATGCTTCGCATAAGTTTTGTTAGTTAAACCCATCTAGTGGTATCTTAATAGGATATTATTTAAGCGTAATGCTCTCTACATTATAAAGGTGGTATGACTATGTGCGGTATCGTCGGACATATGGGTCCTAGTGAATCGGTTGAAGTGGTTCTTGAAGGGCTAAGAAGATTAGAATATCGAGGCTACGACTCGGCCGGAGTGAGTTTCCTTCAAGAAGGCGAAATCAAAACATTTAAAAAAACGGGTAAGTTGCAAAATCTTGTAGAGGTCTTGAAGTCTGAGAACCTCCACGCTCAATCCGCAATTGGTCATACTCGTTGGGCCACCCATGGAAGTGTAACTGACTATAACTCTCACCCTCATGAAGGTGAGGGGCTTACTATGGTTCACAATGGAATTGTGGAAAATGCAGATGCCTTAAGAGAAGAGTTGAAGAAGACAGGATACACTTTCAAGTCAGAAACTGATTCTGAAGTTTTTGTTATTTTGGTAAGTCATTACTACAAAGATATGTCTTTAAAAGATGCAATTATTAAGGCCTTTGCTCGCATTGAGGGAAATAGTGCCTTTGTATTTTTAGAACAAAAAACAGGAGAAATTTTCTCTATTCGTCAGTCGGCTCCACTCGTGTGTGGAACAAGGCTGGGCTCTCAATCAGGGATGGTGAGTTCTGACCCTTATGCCCTTATTGGTGCTGCTGATGAGATTTTCTTTCCTGAAGATAGGGTTCTTTGTCACCTCAGTCCCGCACATAAAGATTTGATTCACTTTTATGAGCTCGATGGGACAGATTCGACTCGCTATGAAGTAAAAAAACAAACTAAGAGTCTAGATGAAACAGACAAGGGTGATTTTGAGCACTACATGCTTAAAGAGATCTATGAGCAGCCGGGGCTCATCCGTTCTTTAACTCAATTCTATTTTAATGGGGATGGCCAATCACACTTAGATAAAGTCGTTTCCTATAGGCCAAAAAGAGTTCATCTTTGTGCCTGTGGAACCGCTTATTATGCAGGCTTGGTCGTAAGAGATTTTCTTGAGCAACATAATCGTATTCCTTGCTCTTTTGAACTTGGAAGTGAGTTTAGATACAGAAATCCTATTCTCGCCGAGGGAGATGTTGGTCTTTTTGTAAGCCAGTCAGGAGAAACGGCCGATACCTTGGCTTCTCAAGAGGAATGTCAAAGGTTAGGAATTCCAACTCTAAGCTTGGTGAATGTAGAAGGCAGCTCTCTTTATAGACAGTGTGATGACAACCTCCTTATTAGAGCTGGGGTAGAAATTGGAGTGGCCTCAACAAAGGCATTTACTCAAATGGCCCTTGTGGGAAGATTGCTATCTTTTGGAATGAGTAAAGATTATCAAGATCAAAATGCTCGCAAAAAACTATCGGAGAAGTTTGCCCTTCTTGCTGATCGCATAGATAAAGTACTCGACGAAGTTGAGTCCATTAAGAAAGTTGCTGAAGAAGTCTATAATAAAAAAGGATATTTCTTTACAGGAAGAAATGTATACTACCCAATTGCTCTTGAAGGGGCCTTGAAGCTGAAAGAAATCGCCTATGTTCATGCCGAAGGTTATGCATCAGGTGAACTAAAGCACGGACCTATTGCCCTTATTGATGAAGAAATGGTAAATATCGCGATTGTTGGCCCAGAACTAAAAGATAAGACCATCTCCAATATTCAAGAGATTAAGGCCCGAAAGGGGATTATTCTTGCCATTGGTCCTCGTGGAGATGAAGGATTGAAGAATCTTTCTGATTACTTTATTGAACTTGATTTTGATGGACTTGAAGAACTGGCCCCACTTTATGTAAACGTAGTAAATCAATTACTCTCTTATTACATGGCGAAGTTTAAAGGGACGGATATAGATAAGCCTAGGAACTTGGCCAAGTCAGTTACGGTTGAATAAATGGTGAATTTAAACTCATTAAATGAAGCACAAAGAAAAGCAGTAGAAACCACTGAAGGACCCTTAATGGTCCTTGCTGGTGCTGGTTCTGGTAAAACAAAAACTCTTGTGACTAGGATCTCTTATCTTTTAACGGAAAAAAGGGTAAGTCCCTTTCGGCTGCTTGCCCTTACTTTTTCAAATAAGGCAGCTCGTGAAATGAGGGAGAGGGTTGCCAGTGAAGTTCATGAAGACCTAGGTGCTCTTCAAATTACAACCTTCCACGCTTTTTGTTCCCGTTTATTGAGGCAGGAATCTCAATATTTAGGACTTTCCAAAAACTTTACGATCTATGATACGGCCGAGAGCCGCTCAGTCGTTAAGGCCATTCTAGGACGAAGAGGAATCAGCACTAAAGAAGTTAATCCTTATGATGTCCTCTACTTTATGGATGATATTAAAAACCATGGATATTATCCAGGGCGTACCAATGATTACTTCATTCCAGATAAAGAAGATGAGTTCTACGAATACTATGAAGAATATGAACGAGAACTTCATCGTGCTAATGCTCTCGACTTTGGAGGATTGATCACAGGTGTTCTCCAATTATTCGAACAATTTCCCGAAGTACTGAACCGCTACCAAGAACGCTATAAGTATCTATTAGTGGACGAGTATCAAGATACCAACCGTGCACAATTTGATCTTTTGAAATACCTAAGTGCTAAAACAGATAATATTTGTGTGGTTGGGGATGAGGATCAGTCTATCTACTCGTGGCGTGGTGCTGATATCAATAATATTTTAGATTTCGAAAAAAACTATCCCGAAGCCAAGCTTTTAAAGCTCGAGCAAAACTACCGTTCTAGTAAGAATATTATTGAAGCAGCCTCTCATGTAATTGCACGTAATACGATGAGAAAGGGCAAGGAGATGTGGACCTCTAATCCAGAGGGGGATAATATTCATGTTTGCGAATGCCACAATGATAAAAAGGAAGGAGAGTTTATCTCCGAAAAGATTCTTGAGCTCAATAGTGAAGGTGTTGAGTTTAAGGATATTGCTATCTTTTATAGAACAAATTCCCAATCACGACTTCTTGAAGATTACTTAAGGAAGTCGAATATTCCCTACCGAGTTGTTGGTGGCGTAAAATTCTATGAGAGGAAAGAAGTAAAAGATCTATTGGCCTACTTAAGGATCGTGGTTAATGGCAAAGATTCTTTGGCCCTGAGCCGTATCATCAATGTTCCGACTCGTGGGATTGGCGCCACATCTTTGCGTAAGATGGAGGGCGAGGCGATTAAGGCATCGGTCAGTTTATTTGAGGCCGTGGAAAATATTGTGGATAACCCAGTAGAATATAAACACTTGAGGTTATCTGCGAAAATCAAAAGTGCCTTGTCTGGGCTGACTACTCTTATTCAAGATACACGTGGGCTTGATCAAAATGGAGTAAAACCAAGTGTCATCTATGAAAAAATTCTTCATGAGTCAGGTTACTGGGATCACCTCAAGGCTTCAAAAGACTATGAGTCTTTGGCCAGAATGGAAAACTTAGAAGAATTGGGAAGTGCTCTTAAGCAATTCGAAGAATCGGAGAAAAGCCCGACTTTATTAGGATTTCTGGAGACTATTACCTTAGATCAAAGTAGTGATGAAGATCGTGAACTTCCTCAAGGGGAAGTTGCTCTTATGACTGTACATGGCGCTAAAGGTCTTGAGTTTAACTATGTCTTCGTTGCAGGTGTAGAGGAAAATGTCTTTCCCAGTTATCGCAGTCTAGAAATGGGTGGGCAGGCCGAGGAGGAGGAAAGAAGGCTCTTCTATGTGGCCATGACACGGGCGATGAAAAAACTTTATATAACTTTTGCTCAAGGAAGAATGCTATTTGGGCAACTGAAGTTTAATGGTCCAAGCCGCTTCATTCACGAGATTCCCAATAAGTTCTATGAGTGGATTAAAGTAGGGCAGTTTGGCTCTGAAAGCTCGGATTCCGGCTATTCATGGGATAACGACGATTTCGATGACTTCAACCAAGATACATCCTATGAAGATGGAGAAGTGGTTTATCGAGTAGACTCGGGCTCAAGCGTAGTAAGCAAGCCTGAAGTGATCAAATCCAAGTTCCCTAAAGGTGCAAAAGTTACGCACTCGCTCTATGGAGATGGCCTTGTTTTAGAATCTCAAGGAGTCGGCCAGGACGAGAAGGTTGTTATTAAGTTTCGAGATGGGGCCAAAAAGAAGTTTATGGTTAAGTTTGCTCCACTCGTTTTAAACTAGTATTTGGACATTTGCTGTCAGTGCAAAAAAAGGATTTTTTGTGACAAAATCAATGAAAACACTATTAATTGCCATTTTGGGAACCATCTTGGCCATATTAATAGCTCTCTATATTTATGTATCCACTCAGTTGGATCCAAAAGAGATTCGACTAAATGTTCTTCAGAAAATTGAAAAACACTTTCCCAACACAAAAGCAGAGATGGGAGACCTGGCCATTGAGGTTGGCCAATCCCTAGAGCTAAAATCAAATTTATTAAAGTTTTCAAGTAAAGAGAAAATACCTTTACTAGAAATTAAAAATATTTCAGTCAAAATTCCTTTGCTCTCCATTCTTCTTGGTGGTGGTAATGTTGAAATTGATATTTTCAACCCCAGTATCTATTATTTTAAAGAAGGGAAGAGTTCGAATTGGTCAAAAGCACTAGAGGGACATAGTGCTAATGATTTTATTCAATTAGATAATCCTAAGGAATTGGTAATTCCTGCTTTCTTGGCCAATTCAACTTTTGCCTTGAGGTTACATGATTCAGAAATAAAGTATAAAAGAAGTTCTCTTGATCCTGAGCAGCGAATGATAGTAAGTAAGTTCGTTCTAAAAAATGTTGGGATCAATTCAAACGCAGCATTTGAGCTCAAGTCGGATTTTACATTTCCGATGAAGAATAATGACATCCTCCAGTTTCATTCTTTTATCGTTGGCTCCATCAATCTTTCTGATTATATGAACACCAAAAATTTGCCAATTAAATCGACTTATAAAATCGATGGAATCGGGATCAAGGGGAAATCGGATCTCTTTCCCATGATCAATGGTTCAATAGATGCGCAGCTTAATCAAAATGGAGAACTTTCTTTGAAGAATTCCCTTCGGGGAGAGAAGTCACATTTGAAGCATTTATTTGAGATGAATAAAAAAGAAATAAGGGTTAAGGATCTCAATGCAACTATATTCTTGTCGGAACTTAACCCACTTTTACGTTACTTTAATTTTCCTCTTGATATAGCAAGTGGTGAGCTTTTGGTGAAGGGAAAGCTAAGTGCAGATAAGGAAGGCTATTATCCAGAACTCGAAGCTAATATAAAAGATGTGAGGGGTAAGTTAACCAATTCAGATTATTCATCCAATGTAGAAGTTAGACTCAATCAGGAAAATGCCGAAGTTAAAGGAAGAGCTAACCTCTATGGCGGTAGTATTACATGGGAATCTAATCTTAAATATAGCCTGAACGATAATACTGATCTTGATCGACGAATCAAATCATTAAATACAATTATTAAGATGGCCGACCTCAAACTTACTTCTGAATCTCTAAGAAAGATCATTATACGAAATGAAAAGAAGGAAAAAGAGGAAGGTAAAGGTGATGAAGTCTTATTGCCATTCTTCTTTGTTCTCCCCAATAGCATGGTTAATGCAGAGCTTGTGAACAGTAAATTCGATGAAAAGAATATTTCTTTTGATGCAAAAGTTAAGACGAATAAGGGAGCATCAAAAATAGATAATATGAAGCTTGAGTTTGGCGATGGAAGCTTAACGATTAATGGAGAGGCGAAACTCTATGAAGATGGAGTGAATACAAAGTGGAAAGTAAATCTAAAGGATTTTTCAAGTGGTATTTTAAAACCATTTTTAAGAGAAGATGAGCCTTTTTTATTGGGCGATTTCAACGGATTGATTAATGGACCTTTTTCGATAAAAAATGGCAAGAAAGTTTATGATTTTAAAATAGATTTAAAGAGTAAGAAAGGTAAGCTCCTTGGAATTAACTTAAATGAAGAGTTCACTGAAATTAAAGACGAGATTCACAAGATCCCCCTTCTGGGCAAAGATATCCAGTGGACGGAAACAAAGATATCAAATGACTATAAGGACGTTGTTTTTAATGCTGTTGCAAGAGATGGTGTTTTGAATATTAAAAATACTCGATATCAGTCGAGTGACGGCGTTCTTAGAATAAATACGGCAGGAAAAATATTTCTAGAATCGAGTAAGGAGAGTTTAATTGAAGGAAATGTCTACGATAAGGTGGGGATTTCTGATTATTTAAAAACAAAGCTTGCTATGAAGTCCATTCCCATTGCTTTGAGAGGACCTGGCCGAGAAGTTAAGGTTGATCACGATTATACGATTTCTAAATTTACGGAACATTTAAATAGTAAAGAAGGCAAAAAGAAAGTCGAAAAAGTTATCGATGAAAATGTAGATAAATATATTAAAGGTGACAGCGGAAAGCAGATTAAAAAGCTGCTCAAAGGATTTTTAAAATGAAAAAGACAGCTCCCCTTATCTGGGAAAATAAAGTTCTTAAACTTATTGACCAAAGAAAACTACCTCATGAAGTTCTCTATCATGATATCCGCAATATAGAAGAAACCCATATGGCCATCAAAGATATGATCGTTCGAGGAGCTCCTCTTATTGGTTTTACGGCACTTTTTGGCATCGTTCTTTGGATAAAAGAAAATTCTGAGGTAACGGCTTCTCGCTTAATAGAGGCTGGAGAATATTTGAAAACGGCGAGACCTACTGCGGTTAATCTCGCCTATGAAGTTGACCGAGCTATTGAACTAGGAGAATCACTCTTAAAAGAAGGTCATACAACTGAAGAGATATTTGATAAAATTGAAAAGTTTGCTATTGAACAAATGGAGCTCCTTCACGGCCATAATTTATCAATGGCCAAGACGGCGACGGCCGAGCTTGAAAAGAGATATGGAGATAAGAAGCTCAATATTATGACCCTATGTAATACGGGCTACCTTGCCTGTGGACCAATGGGGACTGCGTTGGGAGTGATTGAATACCTCCAGACCCAAGGGAAAATTAACCATGTTTATGCTTCGGAGACGAGACCTTATCTTCAGGGAGGACGCCTTACTGCCTACGAACTGGCCACGGGAGGGGTTCCTCATTCTATTACTGTAGAGGGAGCCTTTTCATATCTTATGAAAAATGGTCTTGTGGATGCCATATTCATTGGGGCAGATCGAATTGTTCATAATGGGGACACTGCCAATAAAGTGGGGAGTTCAACTCTATCGATTGTCGCCAAACACTATGGCGTTCCTTTCTATGTCGTAGCACCAACGTCTACGTTTGATTTGACTTTAGATGCTGGCGATAAAATTGAAATTGAGTTGCGCCCTGAAGAAGAGGTTCTCTGTGCGATGGATAAGCGAATCGCTCCCTATGAATCAAACGCCCTCAACCCTAGTTTTGATGTCACTGATCATGAGTTTATTTCAGGTATTATTTGTGAAAATGGTATCGTGACAGACATAACTCCCGAGAATATTTCAAAAATAGTAAAGGGTTAGGATTTTATGAAGAGAGCTTCAATTGATATCGGCTCAAATACAACTCTTCTCTTAATTGGGGATGTTCAAGATGGGATACTCTCAGAGCTAGAAAATGAAAGTCGAGTCACAGGTTTAGGGCGAGAGCTTGATAAAAATAAACTTTTCCTCAACGTTGCGATGGAAGATACATTCTCCGCTTTAAGCGAGTACGTAGAGATTATAGATGGCCATGGAATTGAGAGAAAAACTGTCATTATGACTGCTACGGAAGCGTCTCGCGTGGCCGCCAATGCTAAAGACTTCTTTAAGAAGGTCGCAGATGAGCTTGGGCTTCAGGTCACTATTATAAATGCACAAGGAGAAGCTTTTTATACTGCCTACGGAGTCATTTGTGGTAGTGACACCAATATTGATGAACTTACTATAATGGATATTGGTGGTGCATCTACCGAGTTTATAAAGGTGAAGAGCACTCCCTTTGAAGTTAAGGATTCGATAAGTTTGCCCTTTGGTAGTGTTAGGGCCACGGACTGGATTAACGAAGGATGCTTTGATCAAAGGATGGAGTCAATCATTGGCGATAGTCGCTTAGCTGATTTTGAAACAAAGCACTTATTCTGCGTTGCTGGGTCAATGACGAGTCTAGGTGGAATGATTAAAGGTTTAAAAGAATTTGATCCAACAGAAGTGAATGGAACGAAGATTAATTATAATGAGTTCTTAAAATTTAAAGAAAAAATTAATCAAGCAACACCTGAAATCTTGGCATCAAAATATCCTTTTCTTGGAAAAAGAGCTCGCTCTATTGTGGGAGGGGCACGATTAGGAGAAAAGGTAGGAGACATGCTGGGAATTGAAACATTTGAGATTTCAACCTTAGGTCTTCGCTATGGAACACTTTACGCAGGAGGAATCGATGAGCGATTTAGAATTGGATAGTAATCAAAGCTTTGATAAGCCAGTACAGTTCAAAAAAGGCCAGGTTCTCTTTGCTCAAGGGGAGGCATCCTCATTCCTCTATATCGTGGCCAGCGGTGAGATCGGAATTTTCCTTGAAAATAAAGATAAGCTGACGCTTTTGAATACTGTTGGAGAAAAAGATTTTATTGGCGAACTGAGTATGTTTAGTGATGATAAGAGAAATGCTACTGCTATTGCATTGATGGACAGTTCTTTGGTCGTCATTCCTAAGTCAGATATAAAAAAAGTAATTAAGACCTGTCCCGAGTGG
>JBFHGF010000071.1:0-10579 GCA_041583335.1 Bacteriovoracaceae bacterium | reverse complement strand
GCGGAATCTGTTGCATACCGCTGAATCCACCCATCACTCGGGCGTCGGTTTTCAAAACTCCGAGCTTCTTTCTGGCGGGACGAGAAACCGTGTTCAGGGATCGGATCAGTTCGTATTCGACCGGCACGCCGGGTTCGAAGAAGGGAACGACGACTTTTTCGAGACCGCTTCGAAACGCGGCCCCGAGAATGACCGGCTGGTCCGAGATCTTGCCGCGTTCGCGCACGCGCACCATTTGCGGCTCGATACCGTACTGGTCTTTCGCAAGATCTTCTTCATAGTGGGATCTGGTTCGAGCTCCAATGTTTTCTTTAGTGCTTCTTTGGCCAAAGTCTGCTTTCCTATTTCTTTGTAGAGAACAGCAAGACAGCCCCAGGCCCGGCCAAAGTAGGGATTGGCCTTCACTGACTTTTCTAAATGGATCATGGCATAGAGGGAATCTTTCTCTACCCAAAAGTAATGGCTTCCCAAGAGGAAGTGAGCGAGAGCATTCTTAGGTGAGCGCTTTAAAAGTTTTTTAATGCGCATCTCTCCTGGATCATCCCTTTGGTCTGTAAGGAGTTCTCTGGCCTCCAATAAATCTAGATAATCCATGGCCTCTGTATTTTCGGGATCGAGGAGAAAGGTTTTAGAAAGGAGGGTTCTCACTTTTGTTGAGGGAGCATCGGACTCCATCAGAACTTTAATATAGAAGAGGAGAAAATTGATATTTTCATTTTGTTTGGGCTTTTCTTTAAGCATAGTCTCACAGCTATTAAGAACAAAACCAAGTCGACCTTCGCGATACTTCTTTTTAAGGGCACCTATTAAATGGCCATCAGAACCTTTATCTTGCTTAGTGGCCAGAACCGTTTTGCAATATGGACAAATTCCAACGGAACTTACAGAGGGAGCACCACAACTGGGGCAGACGATTTCAAAACTCATAGCTTACCTCCACAATTGTGGCAGAACTTATGTTGGGCCGTAACTTTTTCACCACAGTGGTGGCAAAATTTAGAGCCTGTGCTCTGGGTGATTTTTTTCTTTTGTTTGGCCTGTGCCTTAGGTTGGGCAGAGTCGGAGTGATTGGCCTCACTGCCTTCCATACCAAACATATTTTTTCCCATCATTAGGCCCATCATCATTTGCAAGGGATCATTACTGGTCCCATCATTGATGGATTCGAGGCTGTTGGCCGCTTGGTACATTAGAAAGCGCCTCTGATCACCAATGACATCCATGGCAATTTTCTTCTCCAGTGCTTCAAGCACTTCTTTAGGTGGAAGAAGAGATTGGATTTGAATATCTTTGATTTGCAATCCGTACTTTTTGATTTCTTTTGTGACGAGTTTTTCAAGAAGTTTGGAGACTTCATTTTGCATCTTACTCAAGTCTTTAATCTCTGTGACAATCCTTAGGGCCTCGGGAAGATTTTCGATGAGCTGGCCTTGAACAAAGTCTTCCACTTCAGTGATGTCCAAAACATTTTGACTGCCCATAAGATTTTCATACATGGCGCGAGGACTTTTGGCCGCGACATTGTAAGTACCGTAAGCGCGAATAGGAATCGTGCCCAGTTCGTTAAATTCACTCATTACAGGATTGCCCGTTCCCCATTTTCGCGAGGTATGAAGGTTGCCTGAGAAGAACCAAATTTCACAACGAAGAGGAGAGGTAAAACCAAATTTCCAATTGGCCATTTCTGTGATTACAGGAAGGTTTCCTGTTTTGATCTGATGGGTGCCGGGAGGGAGAACATCGGCGACTTCGCCTTTGTAGATAAAAATGGCCCTTTGATTGGGGCGAACAACAATAGTTGTTCCATCGTAGAGGTCAGCAGAACCTGTAAAGGGAACCTTTGCTGCTAAGAGTCCACCTGAAGGGTCTTCAAATTCGTATATGCCTCTAAAGAATTCACTTTGTTTTTTCATGAGAGTCCATTGGGATTAAGTATTAACGATTTCCATTATAACCGGAGCCGAAAAATATGAAAGGTTTAGCTTTGGTTTTGGGTGACACGACCATCTGCGCAAGAGTAAGATCGTACTTTACCAACTAAAGGAATAAATATGTCAGATCAACCTCACTGCCCGAAGTGTAATTATGAATACCCATACCCTGATGGAGGCATGTGGCTGTGCCCAGACTGTCAGTACCAATGGAATGAAGAAACACTTGCGGCCGAAGCAGCGGCGGCTTCTGAAATAAAAGATGCCAATGGAAATGTTCTTCAAGATGGCGACACAGTAACTGTGATTAAAGACCTTAAGATTAAGGGAAGCTCTAATTCGGTTAAAGTGGGAACAAAGGTCAAGAATATTCGTCTTCGTCCCGATGCCGGAGATGGCCATGATATCGCCTGTAAAATCGATGGAATTGGTGCCATGAATCTTAAAAGTGAATTTGTAAAAAAAGCATAATGTATAAGTTAAGGCCCTACCAACAACAGGCCGTTGATCAAACTCTTCGCTACTTTAAAAAGAAGCGTGATCCAGCTCTTATCGTTTTACCGACAGGAGCTGGGAAGAGTCTCGTGGTTGCCGAACTTGCTCGGGTGGCCAAGGGGAGAGTTCTGGTTCTCGCCCACGTCAAGGAATTGGTGGAACAAAACCATGCCAAGTATTCAAGCTATGATCTTGAAGCTGGGATTTATTCTGCGGGCCTTAACCGCAAAGATACCAAAGAAAAGGTGATCTTTGGAAGTATTCAATCGGTAGCGCGAGCACCCAAGAACTTCTTTAAAGACTTCACTTTACTCATTGTTGATGAGTGCCATCGCATCAATACGGAAGACGATACTCAGTACGCTCAAGTAATTAAGACATTACAAGAGTTCAATCCCAATATTTGTATTCTTGGATTAACCGCAACTCCCTATCGCTTGGGTTATGGTTGGATCTATGAGTACAACCACCAAGGTGAATTGAAATCACAGAGAAGCCGCTTCTTTAAGCGCTGTGTTTTTGAACTTCCCCTTGATTATATGATTAAAAACCGCTTCCTCACTCAACCGGTTAAGATTGATATTCCCGTCACCTGCTATGATTTTTCAGAGCTCAGTGACCTAGGCCGAATGTATACCACCGCGGAAGTCGAGGAGTTACTCACCAAGCAAAAGAGACTCACTCCCTTGATCATCAAAAATATTATCGACATTGTCGATCTCTATGATCGCAAAGGGGTGATGATCTTTAGCTCGTCTGTAAAGCATGCTGAAGAAATTATGGAATACCTTCCTGAGGGAGCGGCGAAAATGGTTCTCGGCGATACAGAAACTCTTGAGCGCGATCAGATCATTCAGGAATTTAAAGATAAGAAGTTTAAATACCTCGTCAATGTTTCGGTCTTGACCACGGGATTTGATGCTCCTCACGTTGATGTGATTGCAATTTTGCGTCCTACAGAATCTGTGAGCCTCTACCAACAAATTGTGGGACGAGGCCTTCGGCTCGAAGAGGGCAAGGAAGATTGCTTTATTCTCGATTACACCGGAATGGGGCATGATATATTCTCCCCAGAAGTGACCGATAAACGCCCATCTAAAGAATGTGTGGCCGTAAAAATCCCTTGTCCTGAATGTGGCTTTGACAACGACTTTTGGGGACTTGTCGATTACGAGGGCAATGTTACTGAACACTATGGCAGAAAGTGTCGCGGTGCTGTTCTCGATGAAGAAACTCTTGATTATATTCCCTGTGGATATCGCTTTCGTTTTAAAATTTGCAATGTCTGTGGTCATGAAAATGATATCACCGCGAGAGAGTGTACCCACTGTAAAGAAGTTCTTATTGATGCCGACTCAAAACTCAAACAGGCGAAACTTTCTAAGAATGCTCATATTCTAAAACCTGATTCGGTCGAGTTTATTGAACAATTTGATAAGAAGGGTAATGCCTACTTGCAGGTTCGCTACTATGATTACGACGCTAAATACCTTAGTGAAGTTTTCTATTTGAATAATAAAATGGCCGTGAAAAAATTTAATATTAACTTTCTTCGCTCCCATATGAGAAGGCCTGAGTTTAACCTTGAGATCTCTTCTCCAGATGAGGTCATTCGTATTCAGCCACTGCTAAGAACGCCAGCTTTTGTCATCGCCCGCAAGCAAGATAAGTTCTGGCGTATTACAGAGAAAATATTTACTGAAGAACTCTAAGGTGCTGTTTTTATTCATTATTTCTTCGCTGAAAAGATTACAGTTTTGTACCTATTTCTTTAAATTACAGGTATAAAACGGCAGTTTTAAAGCGAGGGACTATGAACAAATACTTATCCATTCTTATTATGGGAATGACTCTTCTGAGTTGTGGATCTAAAGACAAGGGTGCTCCATCAAGTGTCGACAATACAATTCGTCTAGAGAATGAACAAGAACTCAGAGATGCCATTGCGGCCAGTACTGTCAACTGTATGGAGTCGAGCTGTCCTGATAATGTTGGGAAGCTTCTCTTTTGGAAAAAAAATTCTAGCGACGACAGCTATGAGTTTGGAGTTTGTTCGGGAACTTTAATTGATAGCACAACCTTAATTACAAATCGCCACTGTATTCCCACGGATCTTAGAACAGGAGACAACTGTTCAAATCGTCTGATTATTCAATTTCCTCAGCTCTATGGGAAGGGGATTGCTGCTGAAAATATTCAATGTAACTATGTTGATAAAGTCTATGATGAAGTGGCCGATCAACCGGATATCGCCATTCTTAAAGTTTCCCGTTCTCAATATAACAGAACAGCAGTGAAACGAAAGTCCAATCAGATGTCTAGCGCCTCTCAGGTTTATGCCTATACCATGAACCCTGGAAAGGGAAGAGATGCCTTTTCTGGTTATATCTATAAGAAGAATTGCAATATTTCAGAACAAAGTATTCTCACCGGTAGGATGATGCCCAACTCTTCTGATGCCGTGATCTATGGCCATGATTGTAATGTGATCAGTGGTAACTCTGGTTCTGGAGTGTTCAATCAAGATGGTGATCTGATTGGTGTTCTCCATTCTCGTATTGATACAACAGAAGTGAAAAGTATGTTTCGCAATCTTGGGGTGAAGTACCAATTCTACTCTTATATGGGTGTATTCGTTAATATTTCTTGTGCCGAAGATTACTTTAGAACAGGTCGTGGTAGCTGCAAGAATATAAGAATGGAAACCGTTGATGATCTTAAAGGCTATATCTCTCAGGAAAAGAGGCGTTCTGCGTTTGCCCGTAATTTAAATGATGAAGTCATGGCCTATATTGGAGAAGGGCTTAGGCTTGAATTGAAGAAGAAGCCTGCTTATCCTTCTAGCTATGGTGCTTACTTAACGATGAGTACATTAGAGGAGCTGGAGACGGCCTTAAGTGAGATGTATGAGAATGCTGCGGGATATGTGGAGCATGAATATGTATGGGCCACGGTTAAGTAGCCCATAGTATTTAATTATTGAACTTTATCGAGAAGTGGAAGCAATTCAAGCAACTCTTCTTTTGATGCATTCTCTGACTTATTAGGATTATTCTCATATTTTTCGTAGAGGTTACGATAGAAAAGAGAATCATGCTTAACTAAGGCATTAAAGGTATAGTCAGAGGGGGCTCCTCCCACAGGTCTTGCTGAAGGGATCTGCCCGTAGAAAACATAATCCATTCTTTTAATTCCCAGTTCTTTCATCACTTTCTTATTCTTTAGAGAATCGATATAGCTATGGAAGGCCGGTCTTGGTTGAAAGTCTTCCTTGTCATGAGAAGCTGTAAAAGCAAAGGCCTCTGCCGCTTCACCAAGGTTACTGGCCAGACGAAGAGGAATGGCCAAATTATTGAGATCTAGAGTTCTGTTTAAAAGAGTGCGCTTATGGTTACCTACGATTCCGGCAAGGCTAAGTCCTTTGGCGGTCTCTGTCGTACAGTTAAACTCAAGAGTGATATCCAAGTCTTGAGTTCTAAAAAGTATATGGCTTGGCTCAAGAAAGTCGCGAAATTTCTGTAGCTTATCTTTATCCATTCCGTATACAAGGAAAGTATAGGTGGGACGATAGTTATTTTGTCCTTGAACGAGGTTTGAGAAGTAATTGGTCAAAGAAGTATTTCCTGAGAGAATATCTTTCCCATTAACCACATAGGCATTTGAAACTTCTGCTCTTAGTGAGAGGTCTTCTTTTACTTCTCCGAGACCGGCCACAAAGTGTCCGTTAACAGCTCCAAAAGAGTCTCCTTGTCGTCCTGAAAGAGTGACAAGGAAAACGGACTCGCCTGGCTTCACTTCATAACCTTTCTTATTATAGATAACTTTTCTAAAGGTATTTTGAGATTTACTGATCTCATTTTTATAAACTGACTTCTTTATAAACTTGTAAGCATCTTTGTTGATTTCGGCGTCGTAGGGAGATTTCTCTGGAATAGAAGCACTAAAGAGTCCTGAGGGAGTAAGTGCTTGCATAATGAAAATATCATTTTCATAGCGACCTTCGGCAATGATTTTTTTACCGACAAATGACTTCTTAGAAATTTCATCGAAGCGATAGTGGTTAAGCTCTTTAGTATAACCAAACTCAACGACTTGTCCGTTGATTTGATATTGGTCGAGGCCTTCATCATAAATGAGAACACCTTCTAAAGCGGAAGGACCTGGAATATTAGTGGGAGTTTGGGCCAATTCAAATGAGTCGCCTTTAATCGTTCCTTTGAACTCATAGGCAAAAGGGTTTCCATCTGATTGTTTTACATAGACTGGGTTGGCCAGTGAAGGTAGCGATTTCTTTATTTCTTCAGAAGTAATTACTTTATATTCTCTCTTGGGAGTTTGTATTTTAAATTCTCCGCGACCCAAATCAATGATATTTCCGGTAATGAATTCCGCAGACCAAAGTGGTTGAGCAAGGGCGAGTGTCGCCAATAAGAAAGAGGTTTTGAAATTAAACTTCATAGAGTGATCCCTGTTTTTATGAATAATCTTTTCTTATTGTCGCCAAAATTGGCATCGATCTCTATAAAGGGGATACTTGTTACAGGGGATGTTGAAAACTTGACCCCTTTTTTAAAGGGGGAGGGGTCAAGTTGTTGATTTTACTGAACTCTTTTTATAGTGATTTTTGCTGCTTGAGGAGCAAAAGCAAAATTTTGAAGATCGAGATCTCCTACACCTTGAAAACCAGGGTGGAAAGTTACGAAACCTTCACCCATTTCAGTTCTTACTCCGGGGTTTCCAAAGGCTGGAATAAAGGACTGAAGTTCATTGTTTAGCTCACTTCCGGCATCAAATACGTAGAGAAGTCTTGAGTAACTCTGACCTTTCTTAAGATAGAGAGAAAGAGGAGCTAGACTTGAGGCAAAGGCATCATTGGTTCTAGCGAGCATTGAGGCCACAGAAATTTTATCCTTGGGGCCTGCTTCAAAAGTTGTAGATCCAACTTGCCCTGGTAGAGTAATTCCAGAAAATGTTTCTAGCCGAAAATTCTCTGCTTCAACTTCACTTCTAAGGTTTGCAGTCATTCCATCTTCGGCCAATTGATAAAGACCTTGGGTGGAAGGAGAGCCTAGCTTAAAGAGTTCAAAGCTTCCATCGTGAATAACGATAGCTGCTGGAGTTAGAGGTTGTCCCTTCGTTAGGTTTTGAACACTCACTTCATACATCGCCGATGGACTAGCAAAGGCAGAAGTGGATAGAGTAAGGAGTAGGAATGCTTTCTTAATCAGTTTAGTTGTTTTCATTGTTATTCTCCATTTTAGAAAGGTATGCGTTAAAAGATTTGCCAACATGTTGTTATCAAGCCTTTCGCACTGTTTTGGAGAATGTTACAAATTCTAATGAAAAAACTTTAAGTAAATTTTTGGGATGAGAAAGGCAAAGAGAAAGAGAGGGATAAAGTGATAGACAAAAACGTGAGTAGGGTGAGTGCTACAAGTAAAGTGCATAATAAGAGTAGGGAAGAGAGCACTTGCAAAGGCACCCAAGAGAAGGGTGGTATTCTCCGAAATAAAGAATCCTTTCTTGGTCATTTTGAGCATGATGAAAAAAGGAATAAGTCCTAAGAAAGATACTTCTGCCATGCAAAGGCTTCTATGCTCCATATGGACTTGAGCAGTGGAAAAATAATTGGCCGCTACAGAGATCATAAGTAATATGACGGATGTCATCGGTATCCATAGATATTTTTCTTTATAACGACCGGGTAGAATACTCAGCAAGCATACGGTAATGGTTGTAACCAGTGTTGTTAGCATAAGGATGACTTGAATGATAAAGAAAAGGTCGTGTTGTAAAGAATCCCAGTGAAAGTCAGAAAGTTGTAGCGCCGAGTAGAGCTTCATTAGAAATGGAATAAGGATGATTTGAGATAGGCCAAACCAAAGTACCCTCCATTTGACAGGAGGGAGTTTCTTTACAGGTTTTAAGTCTCCCGCTAGTTGGGAGATAAGGTCGTTCATGTTTTCGTTGTTACTTGGCTCATTCATAATCATATATCTTTTTTGAGGAACTTTTCTATATCCTTAAAGGCACGAGAGAGTCGCGTCCTCAATGCGTTCTCCTTTATACCAAGCTCGGTGGCGGCCTCGGCGGTACTGAGGCCATAGACCTTGGTCATAATCACTGCGCGTTTGGTCTCTTCATTGAGGGGGTCAAGTAATTCATACTTTTCTACCTCACTTTCTATATTCGCTGCACCAACGTGGTTTGTTACATCAAATTCTTGCCCATCATGCAACTCACTGAATTTACTTGTTTTTCTTATATAATCAATAACTCTGCGCTGGCAGATCGTATGGAGCCAGGGGTGAATGGGATAGGCACTGTCATAGGTGGCCAGAGACTGATGGATGGATACCATAACTTCTTGAATAACATCGTGGACGTC
This sequence comes from Bacteriovoracaceae bacterium, assembly GCA_041583335.1. Taxonomy (GTDB): domain Bacteria; phylum Bdellovibrionota; class Bacteriovoracia; order Bacteriovoracales; family Bacteriovoracaceae. The sequence continues at coordinate 1,765 of JBFHGF010000071.1, read as the reverse complement.
ATTGTCGCAGAATACTTTCCTTTTTACCTTGGATTGAATGATAGGGTAGATGAGCGCTAGAAACTCTCTATAAGAGTTTTGATCTCCTTGTTGGGAGCGAATCATGAGCTCCTTTAATTTTTCATCATTATCCTTCATATAAAGAACTATAACCTTTTCTTAGGAAAGAATTCAAAAAAATAATGTAACAATGAGCAAGGTCGCTGCGAATAGTGAGTTGAGACCCCTTGGTGGGGATAAAATCTTAGGAGGATTTATGAAAAAAAGAAACTTACTTATCTCAAGTGCTTTTGCCGGATTAATGTTGGCCTCTTGCTCTCAGCATACGGTTCAGGCCAGTAACGATGCCGGAACTCAGGAAGTAAAATGCTATGGCGTAAACTCATGTAAGGGTCATAGTGACTGCTCTGGTAAGATTGATGCCTGCAATGGAAAGAATGGATGTGAGGCCACTTCAAAATGTGCCGGAATGAATTCTTGTAAAGGAAAGGGCATTAAAAAGCTTTCTAAGAAAGAATGTATGGATAAAGGTGGAAAGGTAGCTTCGTAATGAAAAACCTATTCGTTGGGGTCGGATTACGTCCCGTACATTATTCCTACTTACTGGAGAGACCAACAATCCAATCCAATTGGTTTGAGGTCATTTCAGAGAATTTTCTCTACAGTGAGGGAAACCCCCATCGAATACTCGATCAAATTCGCAAAGATTACCCCGTGTCATTTCACGGGGTATCTTTAAATCTTGGCTCCTATGAGCCCCTTGATCAGGACTACTTAAAACGTGCGAAGGACCTCTATCAGAAGTATGATCCCTATTTGATTTCAGATCATTTGTGTTGGACTGGAAAATCAAGTAATCAATTGCATAATCTTCTACCATTGCCTTATACGCAGGATACACTTAATCATCTCGTCTCAAGAATTTCATATTACCAAGATTATATTGGGCGAACGATTGCCATTGAAAACCTCTCTGCCTATATCGATGTCGCCAATAATGAATACACGGAGTGGGATTTCTTAAGAGAGCTCTCTAAACGTTCGGGCTGTAAAATTCTTTTGGATATCAATAATATCTTTGTGAATGCAAAGAACTATGGATTCAATCCCTACGAATATCTAGATGCCATTCCTATGGAATATGTATCAGAGATCCACTTGGCCGGACATACTGATATGGGTGACTTTCTCTTTGATACCCACTCCAAACCCGTGTGTTCCGAAGTTTGGGATCTCTTTCGTTATAAGTGGCGGGAAAATATTGAGACTCCTGTGTTAATTGAGTGGGATGAAGATATTCCTGAGTTCTCTGTTTTGGAAAAGGAAGTGCTTAAGGCCCACTCCATTGCCAAGGAGATCTTATGAGTGAAAAACTTCAGAAATTTCAAGAAGACTTTCTCGCGAGGGTTCATCCGGGAACGAGGGAGCGTTTTAATGTTGAGGGGATGACTCCTATTATTGGAGCAGGTCGCTTAAGTAGAGAAGAGGCCTATCAGGTTTATACGACGGATTATGTTCTAAGGATGACAGAGGTTCTTGGTGAACAGTTTGGCGGCTGCTGGAAGGTTCTTGGTGATGATGATTTTTTGGCGACTTGCGAGCTGTATATAAAAGAAAATCCCTCTACCTTTAAAACCTTATCTCTTTATGGTGAGCACTTTCCAAGTTTTTTGCAGAAGCACCAAGGCGAGGACTTTGATTTTATTGGTGAACTGGCCCAGTTTGAATGGGCCTACCAATCTCTCTTTCATAGTCAACCCGATAG
>JBFHGF010000070.1:0-10590 GCA_041583335.1 Bacteriovoracaceae bacterium | reverse complement strand
GGTGTAGAAAGACTTGTTCGCCAACACTACCCAGAAATCGAAGAAATTATCGATCTTACCGATCACACTTCTGGTGACAACCCTTATTATTCCTAGTTTATTTTCTGCATTTAAGAATTCTTAAAGAATGCACATCATAGTCCAAATGGACTTTAGACTTGGAGTGAATAGAAGATCGCAAACACTCCAAATCTTTTTTTTCGGCCCAGTACACTCCGGCCTTTGAAAAAAGGCCAACACGAAAAAGCTTTTGTTTCCCATCCCAAGTGGCAGAAAGAACCTTCAGTTCTTTAGTGACTGTCTTCGCGTAACTTGAATTAGCGAGAATTACCAAACATAACAGGGCGAAAGCCTTCTTCATTTCCATATCCTTTATATTCAAACATTGTCCTTTCTGCCATATCCATTTTGGTAATCTCATCCGTTACTCTATTCTCCATCGGGAGATAAGGATCGGAATTAGAAAAAGCTAATGAGTTCCTTAGATGGTAGGCGCTATTTTCTGGGTAGGGAAAAGTTGTAGTTTCAACCTTTCCATCAACATCACTTGAAAGGTTCTTCGCCCATGTCATCGCGGTAACGGGACCCTTCTCAATGGAGGGATCAATCACCATTCTTTCAATCTTACCCTCTTTATTTTCCACATAAACAACTGGAGCCACATGGAAGTTCCAAAGAGTATCGATTTCTCCATTTTCCCCTTTTGCTCTCAAAGACCCTTTAAGCCAGGCCTTATCCACTTGAACCCCCATCTCTTCAAAACGTCTGGCCATTAAGTGGGCACGAGCATAACAACCATCTTGTTTATAATTCCAGGCAATATCATCCATAGCACGTGCTTTATCAAAGAGCTCTTGGGCCTGCTCCATGCTAATCGGCTTAATTTGTTTTTCATCATAGGCCTGAATTCTCTGAACGGTCTCATAAACTTCAGGGTTATAAAATACTCCGTCCTTTTGGCATGCCTTATCTGGTAAATTCTCAACACCGAGATAGTAACCAACTAGACCATTGTTAAAATCTGATATGTATTGAACGTAGTTATCAGTTGCAACTTTCTCTCTTAATTTTTCTACAGACCCAGAAAGCTTCTCGTAACTTTTCTCACTGCAACCAAGAAGCGTATCTTTAAGTAAGTCACCTGTAGTTGACGCGATAAAGGAATTAAATGCACTTGATTCTTCATCAGAATCAAATTGAGGCATCAATTGACTCAGCTCAAACTCTGGCTTTTGTATGGGAAACAGGGACTGTGCAAAAGCACTGTATTGGCCTTGCTGAGCTTCATATGCGGTTGAAAAATCACTTCCTTTCCCAAAGAAGTTTATGACTTCGACAATCGGTCTTTCATCATTTTCAAAATCAACACGACTAATATATTCTTGCCTAGGAAATCCTTTTTCATTGATTGAAAAGAGATAGTTTACTCCGTAAGAGGGATCAGGGTAAGTAACATAGTAGAGACTCTCTCCATCCAAATCGCAATTATAGAGAGTACATTGCATACTTGAAGAAGAATTGGCCTCGGCCTGTTTACAAGCTAACTCCTCTCCACTTTCGAGAGTCACCTTTCTATCTTTAGCTAAGAATTTTTCATTAATTAACTTTAAGTCACGATCAACATTGGCTCGAATAACTTTCTTAATCTCAGAAATTTCTTTAGAATCGACAGGATAATCCATCAAAAAATTCTTCATCATATTCAAAGACATCAGATCAAGAATGTAACTAGGGTTTGGTTTTTTATAATTCAAACCACTTGTGAAAAAAGGATTATTCTCAACTTCAGAACCATCAAAATAAATCTGTGAAGGATCGCTCTTACTTGCGACATGTGTTACACGATGCTGCCCCATTTTTCCATTGAGAGAGCCATTTACACTGAAATCGCTCCCAAAGGGAATGCCAAAGAGATAGCTCTCTCCATCAACACAGAAGTATTGCTCACTAAGGAGCTCACAAGTTAGAGGTTGATCAACACCATCTAATATAAGTTCAACTTTCTCTGCAAAAGCAGAGGAAAAGGTCAAAGCAATGAGGGCGGCAAGAATATATTTAAATGGTGATTTGTTACACTCTTTCATAGACCACTTATCGTATGAAAGGCCTGTAACTTTAAGGACTTATTAACTGACTAATTCTGTTGCACAATAATAAAACTAATATCATCGTCTTTTCGCCAAGACTCATCTCTGGCAATACAGTACTCTGATAACTCTTTAAATTTTGAAGAAAAACTACGACGTGCCAGGATCGATGAGAGTTCATCGTGAGTCAGGTTATCGAAGATGCCATCACTTCCCACAATAATAGTATGGGCCTTTTTGATTTTGAATTTTGAACAGGCCTCGATACGTAGCACTTCGTCTCCCATCAAGTTATTCACGATATTCCTTTCTTTATGATCCAAGGACTCCTCTTGAGAGATAATCCCTGCCTCAACGGCATGGCCAACAGGAGAATGTGGAATATTATTATAAAGAACTTCTGAATCTTGATTTATATACTGAACTTCAGAATCTCCGACAGAGTAGGAGCGAATCATATCGTTATGAATAAAACACAGAGATAAAGTTGTGTAGGCACCGCTATGTTCTTTTAAGACATGATCATTGGCCGTCTCTATAAGCTCAACCAATTGAAACTCTTCCGGCCGATGAGATCTCGCATATTGTAAAATCGTCTCGCCCACTAAGTAACTGGCCTCAGCGGCATTAGGATGTCCACCAGCTCCATCACAGACACCAAAGAGGCAGTAATCCTCTCCCCCGTAAAAGAAGAGGACATCGTCATTGGTATCTGATTTAGTGTGATTCTTTTGAATAAAATATCCCACTTTATAATTTTTCCACTCAAAAGTTTCAAACTCTTGTTCGCTTACTCTATGAAGAAATAATTCTTTTACTTCAACTTTAGATTGCGCCATAAGCTCTACACATCCCAACTTAAGGTTTCTAAGTGGAGTCTAAGATGAGACACCGTTTTATATTCTTGCAAAATTAAAGTTCGTTTAAGCCCTTTAATGATATCTTTAATTTCTCTTGGATGATTCTTATAATAGCGTTTACCACCAAGAACTTCGTAGAAGAGGTGAATCATCTTCACAATATCTTCATCACGGTTGTCTTTCTTTGAGTCACCCCAGTGGTGCATATCAATAACCTTAAGATCGAAGCCAAGCCCAAATCTCTTAATCATAATATTATCGACGTGTAAGTCCCCATGGTATTCTCCATTAAGGTGGATACTCTCCACGCCCAAGGCCAATGCATACAAGAGGTGTACCGCTTGAAAGACACCGAGCTTATTTGTTCGATACCGTTTCACAAAATCAGAGAGCATCTCTCCTTCAATATATTCAGAGATCAAGCAAGCTACGCGATGCCCTTCATACTCAATGATCTCTTGTGAATGATAATTCATTACAATGGGACAGCCACTGAGCTTATTGAGCTTCTTTGCATAACGAGAGGAAACTTTATATTTTTCGTTACGGTGAGGAAAGAACAGCTTGGCCGCTCTTACAATTCCCGTATGTTTTTCACTGACTTTATAAACTTCCCCTTCCCAGCCAGATCCTAGCTTTTCAATAACCGTATAGTGGCCACCAAAAATAGAGCCTGGAGTGAAGTCAAAAACATCTAATTTCTTCACAGTAAAACCTTAACTGATTTCCTAACTTCATCAACGCGATCAAGATTAAGCTCTGCAAAGTGAAGACCTTCTCCTTCTCCCGCATCTAATAGAATATCGCCCCATGGATCAATCACAAGGGAATGCCCGTAGGTCTTAATCCTCTCATTATGATCTCCCCATTGAGCAGCAGCAACAACAAAGGACTGATTCTCGATGGCCCTTGCTCGTAAAAGAGTATGCCAATGTGCCTTTCCGGTGGGAACTGTAAAGGCCGCAGAATAGGTCAAGAGATTGGCCCCATGAGAAGAGTAATCACGACCCATTTCAGGATAGCGAACATCAAAGCAAATCCCTAGGCCAACCTTAAAGGGAGGAAGATCAAGCAGTTTGGACTCTGTTCCTGGTGTATAAATATCCGATTCGTTGATGGTTTTATTTTTCAGGTCACAAGAAAAGAGGTGGACCTTATCGTAAACTCCAATAAGGTTTCCTTTTGGGTCAAAATTGAGGGATCGATTAAGTACTTGATCCCCGAACTTGTAAGCAACAGAACCACCAATAAGGTAAATCTGATTGCGTTTAGCTATATCTGCAATATTTTGGAAATGCTCATTGCCCTCTTCGACGAGATAGGGAGTGGGCGCTAGACCATTACTCATAGAGTAGAAGCATTCAGGCAAAAAGAGGTATTGTACCCCTTGAGAAGATGCTTCTCTTGCGGCGTCATCTATCTTTTTCACATTTTCTTCATACTCTAGTGAAGAACAGAGTTGAAAAACAGCAATCTTTACTTTTGTCCCATCCATAGGTCCTACTTGCTTCGAAGAGAGGTTAAATCTTTTTTCCAATGGCATAATACTCAAGACCTGTATCTAAGGTACGTCTGGTATCAAAGAGGTTGCGAGCATCAAAAACTACGGGTGACTTAAGGAGAGATTTAATATGTTGATATTCAGGGTTTCTGAATTCACGCCACTCTGTCATCGTCACAAGGCCATCGCAGTCTTTCATCACTTCATACATATCTGAGATAGATTCAATCTTCCCTTCTGTCTCAGGATAGCTCTCCATCGCTTTGAGATAGTTTTCAGAGGCCACAGGATCATAGAACCTCACCTTTGCTCCATCTTTAATAAGGGCCTGGGCCATATATATGGCCGCCGTTTCTCTGACATCATCAGTATTGGCCTTGAAGGCTACTCCCCAAAAAGCAAAGGTCTTACCAGCGAGGTCACCATTAAAATGCTTTTTCATTTTTTGGTACATTCTCACTTTTTGAGCATCATTAACATTCTCTGCAGCTTGAACAATATTTAAATCAGTATGGTATTCCTTGGCCGTGTATATGAGAGCTTTAACATCTTTGGGAAAACAAGATCCACCGTATCCAGGACCTGGATAAAGAAAGTGTTTTCCAATACGAATATCAGACGAAATCCCCTTCCTTACTTCTTCAATATCTGCTCCCACCTCATCACAGAGGTTGGCCACTTCATTGATAAATGAAATTTTCGTGGCCAAGAAGCAGTTTGCTGCATACTTGGTCATTTCAGCAGAGAGGTTACTCATATGATAAATCGGATTTCCTTGACGCACTAAAGGTGCATAGAGTTCATCCATTTGCTTAACGGCAAATTCATTGTCTGATCCAATAATGACGCGGTCAGGGCGCATAAAGTCTTCAATCGCCGATCCCTCTTTTAAGAATTCAGGATTGTTAACCATATAAAACTTCTTGTCGGTAACGGAAGCGATCAACTCTTTCATTCGCTTACCTGTTCCCACAGGAACGGTCGACTTAATTACGATCACACCATTTTCTTTTAAGTTGGCCGCCACACTTTTGGCCGCACTTTCAAGGTAACTTAAATCCGCATTTCCATCATCGCCACTTGGAGTCCCCACCGCCAAGAACGTAACATCAGCTTCTAAGCACGACTCATATCCAGTAGAAAAATGAAGACGATTGGCCCTGATATTTCTTTCCAATAAGTCATTGAGTCCTGGCTCATATATAGGAGACTGTGCATTGAGTAGCATCTCCACTTTTCTTTGATCTATATCTATACATGTAACATGATGGCCAATTTCTGCAAAACAGGTTCCACTCACTAAACCAACATAGCCAGTACCTATGACTGATACTTTCATCTCTAATCCTTCTTTATTAAGACCACAGGGGCAATTAAAACTAGCCTCATTTTATTACAACTATTATGATAATGCTACGAACAGACAGAAAGGGCTTCTTTTGCGCAACTTAATCAAACTTCTTCTCAAGCTTTCTTTAGCTGTAGGCATCATTTACTGGCTTATCCAAAGTGGAAAGCTCGATTTTTCTCTCATCGGAAAATCTTTTGCCATGGGTTATCAATGGCTCATCGCCTTTCTTCTTATTTTCTTTCAGGCAGCGCTGGGTTCTGTGCGTTGGAAGCTGATTCTAGAGATCAATTCCGACCAGCATTTTCCTCAACTTCAGTTATTGAAAGTAAATTGGATCGGCCTTTTCTTCAATTCTTTTTTACCCGGCGCAGTAACCGGTGATTTCATTAAGCTCCTCTATGTTAAAGATATTGATCCGCAAATGAGCAAGACCTATCTTGTAACCACCGTCTTTATCGATCGCATCCTAGGGCTTATTGGCCTACTTACTTTACTTGGCCTCAGTAGTGCTTTCTTTTATAATGATATTATTCAATTTGGTCCCAAGATGGAGCAGCTGCTGCACTTCAACCTTCTGCTCTTTGTGGGAGCTATCTTCTTCGTCATTCTTTTGTTTGCTCCCAAGAAGCTACAAGATACGGTGCTTGACCTCTCTCATAAAGTTCCTGTGATCGGAGATAAAATACATAAAACCATAAGCGGCGTCTGGCTCATTGGCTCTCAAAAAGGGACCCTCATGAAATGCTTGGCCCTCTCACTTATTCTTCAGGCCATCACTATTGTCGCTTTCTACATCATCAGCTCACCTTTCTATGGAAAGGAAGTGCCCCTCACTTTTATTGCTTCTCTTGTTCCTTCAGGATTTATCGCAATAGCACTCCCCATCTCTCCAGCTGGACTAGGAGTTGGGCACTATATCTTTGATATGCTCTTTTCATTAATTCATATTGAAGGAGGGGCCAGTTTCTTTAACCTTTTCTTCTTGGTTAACGTAACAGTGAATTCATTGGGATTCTTCCCCTATATCTTTAGTGGCAAGAAGCACTCACTCCAAGAGGCAGAAGAGCTCGAAGAAGCTACCGCTTAAATTATTTAGGGAAGATAAAAATTTTATCGATATTGACGTGACCGTAATGTTGCCACTTGGTCTTATGGGATTCAGTGAGGAAGAGAAATTGCTTCTCTCCTTCTAACCTTTCTTCTTCGCTATTCTTTTCTTTATTCTTATAGGTCTTGCGAACTTTCTTCGCCTCTTTCTTTAAGATAGAGGCAGCATCTTTTGGCATTACTCTTAGACCATTATATAGATAGAACTCATCACGATACTTTACCGTACGACCAATGAACATATCACCTTTTAACAAAGAAAGGGCGGGATGACTTTTGGCCAAAGTAATCTTCTCATCATGGAGAATATCTTTTAGAACATGAAGTCCTTTGAAAGATGTACCCGTATACTCAAAGAGACTATGGTTCGTTTCTTCAATTGCTGTAACGATTTCAGGCATCGGCTCTTTTTCTGCACAGTACTGCTCAAAACAAGTCTGATCTGTTGAGTCTTGCTTATACTCGAGAACATACCAATCATTGAAAGCGGCCATTCTTGATTCATAGTCTTCATCTTCTTCGAAAACTTTTCCCGTTTTTTGAAAATAATATTCTTTAGCGGCCAAAAGTTGGTCGTAGAAATCTTTTTCAGAAAATTTGATTAGGATTTTCTCTAATAAATAGCGCAGGCTTTCATGCATATTTAGTCATCTACCTTTAATACGGCCAAGAAAGCTTCCTGAGGAACTTCAACGGAACCAACCATCTTCATTCTCTTCTTACCTGCTTTCTGCTTTTCAAGAAGTTTTCTCTTACGAGAAATATCACCACCGTAACATTTGGCCAAAACATTTTTTCTCAAGGCCTTAACGGTTTCTCTTGCAATAATTTTAGCACCAATTGCCGCTTGAATCGCAATATCAAACTGTTGGCGATCAATTAATTTTTGAAGTTTTTGAGTAAGGTCTCGACCTTTATAGAAAGCCGAATCTCTGTGGCATATCAGAGAAAGGGCATCAACTTTATCTCCATTGAGAAGAACATCTACTTTTACAAGGTCAGACCTAGTATAGCCTTTGAACTCATAGTCCATGGAGGCATAACCTTTACTCATGGATTTCAGTTTATCATAGAAATCAAAAACCATTTCACTCAGAGGAAGATCATAGAAAATCTGAACTCTATCCTCTGTTAAATATTTCATATCGGTTTGGCGGCCACGTCTCTCTTCACAGAGTTTAATGATGGCCCCAACAAATTCATTGGGCAAGTGAATAGAGAGTCCGACGATAGGCTCTTCAATATATTCAAACTCTCCTGGCTCAGGCATTTCGGAAGGATTCGAAATTTGAACCTCTTCACCACTATTAAGTCTTACATTGTAAATCACAGAAGGCGCAGTGGAGATGAGGAGTAATCCAAACTCTCTTTCCAACCTTTCTTGGATAATATTCATGTGGAGCATTCCAAGAAAGCCACAGCGGTATCCAAATCCAAGAGCGGCCGAGGTTTCGGGCTCGTAGGTAAATGAAGAATCATTTAAGGCCAATTTCTCTAGGGCCTCTTTTAGATCCTCATATTCATTTGATTCAACAGGAAAGATCCCACAGAAAACCATGGGTTTAATTTCAGCGTAACCCGCCAAAGCAGGAGTATCTCTTTTATTGGCCTTAACCACAGTATCCCCGATTTTTACATCGCGAATGGTTTTAATACCACAGATTAGCATCCCTACTTCACCGGCACCAATTTCATTAAGTTCAGTAAAGAAAGGAGCATTTACACCTATTGAGAGTACTTCGTATTCCCCACCAGACTTTTTAAGAGCGATGCGATCCCTCTTTTTAAGGCTCCCGTTCACCACACGAACGAGAATCACTACACCTTTATAGGGATCAAACCAAGAATCAAAGATAAGGGCCTGAAGTGGAGCATCGTAATCACCAGTAGGATGAGGAATTTTGTGAACAATAGTCTCGAGGAGACCCTCAATTCCTATCCCCGATTTAGCAGAAACCATGTCCGCTTCCATCGCTTCAATTCCTACAATATCTTCAATCTCTTGTTTGGCCTTATCCGGATCAGCATGAGGCAGGTCAATTTTATTTAAAACGGGAATAACTTCGAGCTCATTTTCTAAGGCCATATAGACATTGGCCAGAGTTTGAGCTTCTACCCCCTGACTAGCATCCACTACCAACAATGCTCCATCGCAAGAAGCGAGGGAGCGACTCACTTCATAAGTGAAGTCAACGTGTCCGGGAGTATCAATTAAATTAAAGTAGTAGGTATTTCCGTCTTCGGCCTTATAGGTAAGACGAACGGTTTGTGCCTTGATCGTAATCCCACGTTCTTTTTCAAGATCCATATTATCGAGAAGGCGATCCTTTCTTTCACGACCAGAAACCGTTCCAGTAACTTCTAACAATCTGTCGGCTAACGTAGACTTCCCATGATCAATATGGGCAATAATAGAAAAATTTCGAATAAACTTCTGATCCATACAGCTGGCACTTTCCGCAATGTTAAAAAAGGATGTTTTTAGCATGGCCTTGTGTTGTTAGACAACACAAAGCATTAAATCACACAAAAACTTCTTTCGAGAGTACCATAAGGTAATAATCTAGTGAACTGTCTTTTCCACGAATCGGAATAACATTAGCATAGCCTTCATAAAGATATTCAGGCTCTTTTTCTTCTTCTGAATCTTCTGCTGCATCGAGAACTTCCCCTTCGAGAACTTCAACGTCAGAGTCAGAATCTTCATCGTCATCACTACTTTTCTGACTCTTGGCAACAATCTTTACTTCCTCATTTTCAATCTTGGAGCGACGCTTGAGCGCAAGCTCATAAGTATCAATGATGGGCAGTGGAATAACTGTCTCGGTCATTTCCTTCCCAATAACGTCTTCGGACTGAACTTGAAGCAGAGAATACGTTTGATTATTCATGTAAATCAGCTCACCGTGAGCATTGGCCACCAAAACGGGCTTGCGCACCAAGTTAGCGAGAGCATCAAATTTTCTATTTTCCACCGAAATTCGATCGGCCCGCAATTCTTCAAAGACTTTAAATGAATAGATCATTTTATTCATCTCACGAGCAATCTCACCGATCTCATCGTCTTGAGAATAGTAAATGCTCACATCAAAGTTACAGTCTTGAAGTTCACGTATGGCATCTTTAATTTTCTTAAAGGGAAGAGCGATTTTTCCAGGGATGACCAAGGCCAAGATAATTGTAAATAAAAAGCCAATAATAAGAACGATCATCATATGGCGCTTCGTCTCACCAATAATCTTTTTAATCTTCTTATCACGCTCAACGGTTTCGTAATATTGAATATCTTGAAACTCAGAGAAAGAATCCAAAATTTTATCCGCCAGTTCACCAATGGTGGAAAGACCAGAAGTCCCTCTATTAAAGAGTGCTCCCTTGCTTAAAACCAGCTTTAAGGAATCCACATAGGAGAGCATCTGACCCACTATTTTTTTGGCATCCGGGTTTTGATAAAGAGAATCGAGAGTATGGAGCTGAGAAGTAAAGCCCTCGCAAAGGTTGATAATTTTATCGACCTGTTGAGGCGTCGGCTTATTCGTTAATATTCTTCTTTGATACTTAAGAAGAGAAACCGCTGAAATACGAATTTCATCGGTCAAAAGCGCCACCCTATTGGATTTAACCGTAATCGATTCAATATCTTTATTTAAATTATTTAAGTAGTTGAAGACGATAAACATGAGG
>JBFHGF010000069.1:0-10629 GCA_041583335.1 Bacteriovoracaceae bacterium | reverse complement strand
CCTTGTACAGTAAGCTGAGGCCCTCTTTGAATGGAGGCCTGATCAACATCACTCATCGCCATGACATTTCCAAATCCACTATAATCAATATCATCGAGGACAAGTGCAACGGAGTAGTTGGGCATTCCCTCATAGGAAGAACGCTCACCTATCCCCCTAACCTGAAAGAATCTCCCCTTGGATGTTCCACCTGTAAAGGTCATCCCTGGTGTGAATTCAGCAAGGTCCTGTAAAAATGCATTGGGCATTTTGTTAAGGTCTTCTCTGTAAAAGGTCGAGGTATTTGTTTTTGAAGCTATACTTTGTGTAAGCAGTTCATCTCCAAAGACCGTGTAGCGCTCTGTTGCAGCATTTAGTGGAGTAAAAAAGAAAGTAAAAAAAAGAAAAATTGAAATATCAGTAGACTTGCACAAGCTCATGCCTAATTCCTCCGACGGTACTAACCGTATCAGGTTCTAGGGTTCTTTCGCTTAAATCGAAAGTCTCAGGCCGTGGCCACCCCTTTAGGTTCATATAATGGAGCGCAAATTAACTGGATATTTCTATCATGGCAAATCTTTTTTTCTTTTTTAAGAAGCACTCTCCTCGACAGGCATATCATTCCAACTTGTTTTACTTAGAATATAATAAGTAAGCAGACCTGCAACAATTCCTGGTGCGACTTCATACATAGACGCTCCAAGACCGAGGAGTCTCCAAAAAAGAGTTGCAACAACCCCGTTAACAACCATCAAAATGGCCGTCAACTCAGAGGCTTTATAATTGAGTGTATATAGAAAGAGTAGCGGACTAAACGCTGCGGCCAGTACACTCCATGACAGTACAACCAATTCAAAAACGTTTTGACCGCCATAGAGAGCAACCAAAAGAGCAGCTATCGTTACAAATGCTGTCGTCAGTTTTGTAATGATAAGTGTATCTTTTTCTCGAGGAATAATATCTCTCGTTACGGCCGCACTACAGCTCAAAATCTGAGAGTCGGCCGTCGACATCGTCGCAGAAAATAGTCCCGCTAAAACCACGCCAATCAGAACTTCGGGCAGGAGGATCTGACTTAGAGTCGGTAGCGCCAGCTCAGCATCGAAATTACTTGTTGTTGGAAGTAGTAAGCGTGACATAAGCCCCACTCCGTAAGTCAACAATGTAAAAGCAATATAAAAGCCATAGTAATAGGTCTGTGTCTTCTTCATATGTTCTGTATTATCAATCGTCATAAAACGGATCATAATATGAGGCTGCCCTATCACTCCAAATCCTGCGAAAGTCCATCCCAGAATGAAGAAGAACGCGCCTGCATAATTATCTAGGGGGAGTCCAGTGGGCCTGACACTTAAGTAATTCGGTGTAACAGCATCGAGCTGATCTACAAAATTTCCAAAGCCACCAACTTTTTCAAGTCCTGTATAGAAGAGAAGGGCCATGGCAATGATCATAACAAATGACTGGGCGGCATCCGTCCAAATAGAAGCTCTAATTCCTCCAGAAAGGCAGTATGCAAAAACAATCACCGAACCAATAATAGCACCAGTGCTGTAGTCCCAATCGAAGAGAACGTGGAGCGCTTTTGAACCGGCCTTAAATTGAGCGGCTGCATAGATCCCCAAAAAGGTCACCGTTATCACACCGACCAGAAGTCTCAGTTTTCTAAAGTCTGTTCCGTGCCATCGGGAAAGAACTCCTCCGAAACTCAAAAGGCTTTTTGACTCAGTAACGGAACGTAACTTTTTATGGACATACCTGGCCATAATTAGGTCGCCTAAAATCCACCCCACCATAATCCAAATGGACTGAAGACCACTCGTGTAGGTAAAGCCAATCAGACCGATGAACATATAGCCCGAGTTATTTGTCGCCACCGCAGATAGTGCGGCCAACCATGGAGGGATATCGTGGCCAGCAAGAAGGTAATCAGAGTTACTCCCCTTACTTTTCATACTCGAAGAGACTCCAATAATGACAAAAATTAAAAGAAAGAATAAAAAACTGTAAACAACAGTCGACATAGAATCCACCTAAATTTAACAAGTTAAAATCATTTGATTTAATGACTTTAACAAAGAACTTAGGGGAGTTAGGAATAAACCTAGCTAGCTTCGGCAAAGCCGAACTAACATTTTACTACGTTCTGAACGACACTTAGACCTTCCCTCACCTTATTCACAAAGGAATTCCCACTAGGGATAAAGTGGTAATTGGGATGCTTAGACCATATTTTCTGAAGGGCACGATCTAAATCAATGGCCTGTTTCTCAGTTTCCATACGCTGAGGATTATTACTTGATATAGAATCACCAGAAGCGGCGGCCGTTTCAAAGAAGACCACAGCATCATAGCGCTCCATTTCTTTTTCGAAGGTAGACTCTACTGATTTAAAGAAGCTTTCTTGAGAATTTGGCCAATAGGCAATGCTATCTAAAGTTCCGCGATCACAGAGTAGACAACTTCCAGGATTGGAACGCTCGAAGACGGCTTCGAGGCTTTTTTGCAAATGATAAATTCCAAGCTGCACTCTCTTTTGATCATCAAAAGTTGTTCCTCTTCTTAATCCATTTTCAAAGAGAATAGTTGCAGCTTCGGGAACAATAACTAGCCCATGTCTAAACTCACGTCGGAAAATATCTAGCGCAGTCGTTTTTCCACCACCTGGCCCACCTGTGAGTACAATCTTTTTTGCCATAATCTTTCCTAAAGAAATTGTGTATCAACTCGTCTATAATAGCTCAAAAGGATATTATAAATGAAAATTGTATTTCAGCACAATGGGGTACTTCCCGTCACTAAATATGGTGGTATTGAAAGAATTCTTTTTTGGCATATGAAGGAGCTAGTAAAGCTTGGACATAAAGTAACTCTCATTGGCCATAAAGACTCCAATGTTGCCCCTTATGGAATTGAACTCATTGAAAACCCCGCAGATGAAAAGTGGGAAAAGGTAGTTCCCAAAGATGCTGACTTAGTTCACCTTACTTATAATCATCCAACTGACCTCGATCTTCCAATCCTCACCAATATCCATGGAAATGGTCAGCCCGGAGAAACTTTTCCCCTCAACACCGTTTTTGTTTCAAAGAAACATGCCGCTGTTCATGGCTCTGACCAATTCGTGCACAATGGAATAGACTTCAATGAATATCCTTCCTTTGTAGAAAAGGATCTATCACAAATAAACCATTTGCTCTTTCTGGCCAAGGCCTCTTGGAAAGTGAAAAACCTAAAACAAGCTACTCAAATAGCAAAGGCCAGCAAGAAACATCTGCATATCATCGGTGGACGTAGTTATTGGCCCTCACGCTTTGTTCACTCCCATGGAGTAATGGGCGGTGAAGAGAAAAATAAAGTCATGAAAAACTGTGATGCTCTCCTCTTTCCCGTACGCTGGCATGAGCCTTTTGGTATTGCCATCATTGAGGCCATGGCCATCGGTCTTCCTGTTTTTGGTAGTCAATACGGAAGTCTTCCAGAACTCATTAATGATGAAGTTGGAAAAACATTTGAATCAAAAGAAAAAGTTATCGAGTTTCTCAAGACCAATGAATTTTCATATGATTCAAAGGCCATTCGCAACTATGTAGAAATCAATTTCAATATGGCACGAGTTACTCGTGACTATGTTCAAATCTATGAGCGCATCCTAAGTGGAGAGAACCTCAACCGCAGAAACCCCTGCTGGGCTGAGCCTGGCCCACCTTTGGAACTACTGCCTTTTTAAATTGCTAGGTTTGACCAATGAGAATATAAGTGGTTGAAATTAGATTCGCACTATTTGATGAAATTAAGCAAAAACAACCTATGTTTATAAATATCATGAGTTGGTTTAGAATCGGTACTTATGAATGTACCGGCGAACCTTACTATTCTTTTGATTGATAGCAAGTCTGTCTACCGCAACCTTGTCATGCAAACCTTAGGAAATCTCGGTTTTCAAGGTAAGTGTATACCTATCAAAAGTTATCAGGAATCCCTTGTCAAAATCAATCAGCTTATTAAGAAGGGTGAAAAAATCGACCTCATCATTTCAGAGTTTCATTTTCCAGATGGTGATGGGGCTGACCTGATCACAAAAATAAGATCACACGCAAAGCTTAGCAATATTCCCATACTTGCCCTAAGCGACAATGATGACCCCTATGAAATTGTTCGGGCCTTTGAATCAGGAATAGATAACTATCTCATCAGACCAGTTGAGGATCTGGCCCTTCTTGAAAAGATAGAATATTGTTGGAATAAAAGAAAGTGCCTCACGGCAGCGTAAAGATTCATTTAAAGGCTTCATGGAATTCCCCACAATAAAAGACTTTCAAGAGTTCTTACTCGATCACTCAACCAAGTATTCTCGTTACGAATATATAAATCCATTTTATACAAAGAGAAAAAAAGCTCACTCATTTAAATCTATTTATTTAAAAATAAATAATCGCTATAATTTATTTTATATTTTCGACAATACTACAATTCATGCTCTAAAGGAGTTGTCCCAGTTTCTAGGAGATTACCTCGATGGACTTTATCCAGAGGTTGCAGCCCCCTTTAAGTTAGAGTTTGTAAATGGAGAAAAAAGGCTCGTTCCTCAATCTCTCAAGAGAATACAAGATCTGAGGATTGTTTGGGCCGGCAAGGCCACCAATCCAGAAAAAGGTCAATTTTAAAACGGGAAATTAACCATGGAAGATGTTAAAGAATTACAGGAACTCCTACATAAACTTGTCAATAAAACAGTTTCTGCACAAAGCATCTTAAAAATTCTTGATCGCTCAGAACTCGATAAACAACAGAGAGAACTTCTTAAGAAAACAAAAGAAGCCACTGAGCAATCTCTTCAAATCATAAAGCAAATCAGAGAGAAACTTCGGTAAAGAACTATCTCTCTACTTTATCAAATGTGTATCTAAAATCATTTGCGGGGTCAATCTGATGCGTAAGAACAACGCCCTGGTTCTTACGTTCTAATTCAAGGAGACTCCCTGCAATTGGCAAGTAATAACGATTTTGTTTCTTATTATAACAAAGCTGTGTTTCTGATGAAGTCGTAAAGTGTCCCAACATATCACTTTTCAGTTCGTGAACAAACTTAACGGAATGATCATTATAATCAATGAACAGTTGTAAAAAGATGATCCCCCCATCTACTTTGTAGTGGCCAAATAATGAACTAAGCTCGTTTTGTGTCAATGGTTCGAACTTAGGACTACAAATGAAGCCTGCTGTCATTAGCTCATTGGTAACTATATTTTTGGAAATACGTGCAGAATATTTATAAACAAAGGTTCTCTCTAATCCATGAAGGCTTAAGAATTCATGTAAGGCCAGAGCATCTTTCATATTACTCGTAAGTTGCTTCCACTGAGCTCTATTAACCTTGATTACAGGAGTCCCATCTTTTTGGATAAAATTAATAGCTGAGGATATCTGTTGATTTCCATCGTGCTCAACTTCAAGAGTGTCATCGGTAATGATGACCTTTAACAGAGAGAGCGTTCTTTGGGCTTCGTTTTGAGTAAGTGGAAAGCCTCCATCCAATTTCCTAAACTTGGCCATTCCAGCTTCAATTGCAGATACAACTTCCATCCCTAGGGAATCACCACCATGACTCTCCCTTCCCATCAGTTCTTGATTTTTACGAGCATGGGTAGAGATTGAGACCATCACACCTAATACAAATAATAAGAAAATATTTTTCATAGTTCTTCACCATCAGTCATTGGAAAGAGAGAAATTCCTAAATGATAAACATCATCCTGCTGCCCATCCTCTAAGAAGGCACATAACTCTCTTTGAAATTTTATAATCATCTCTTTCGCCTTAGGAAGCTTCTTCTTGTCTATCGCCATCGTCATTCCTGTTTGACTGCGCTTTTCAAGACTGTACTTTCCCATGGCATCCACAGCTTTTTCTAAAAGCTGTGTTTGCATTTTTATATGGGCCGGAGAGGTCAGATCGTGATCAAGCGTCGTAACATTCTTCGCTGATGTATCAATCCAACGGCCATCATCATCAATGGAAATAAAGCCGGCTTTTACCAATCGTAAAATGGCGGCTTTAGTTTCTTCAAGATTAACCCCTAGTCTTTCACTGATCCACTTGGCCTCCGGTTTAAAGCCCTTCACAAACATAAGTTCCATAATCGCAAAGTAGTACCATTCTGAAGTAATCTCAAAAAGGTCGAGAGTAACCTCAGAATAGTTTAGTGTTGGATCAAACCGTTTGAGCTCATTGGGGCCAAGACCAAGCTTAGACCCTAAGCGAAGCTGCATTGCCGGTGTAATTTTCCTCTTTCCTCTAATCATTTGAGAGAGAGTCGAGTGATCAATTTCCAAAAAATGAGCAAAGGCGCGCAACGAATAGTACGGATTCTTCTTACACCGAAGCATCAGTTGCTCTTCCAAGTAACTCTTAAAAGTTAAGTGTTGTTTTTGTCTATTACTCATGGCCGCTAATATATACGATTTTTACGTCTAAGTGGCTGATTTTGAAGTTTTTACACAACGCAGCACTGCAATTTAAAGGGCCCTATAAGTACAGTAAGTTCTCGTAAATTCAGCACCTTCGATACCAACAGATGTATTTTCAAATACAAGCTCTTGATGCTCATTGAAACTTAGGTAACTCTCATTTTGTAGTCGGAAAACCCTACCGTCCACATACTCAGTAACCTGAAGTGATGAATGGTACAGAGTTGAAGCGTCCATCGCCGCAAAGTCTGAAGAGGTAATTGTCCCCAAAAAGATAGGAGCTGGGATATCGTCAACACTCACAGCTTCTACTTCGTTGATATTGCAAACTTTTTCAGTTCTGGCCCAATCCATACCTGGTGATTTTCTCTTCAAGGAAAGGCACAAGGAGCCTTCTCTTGTAACCTCTGAGGCCACCAAACTTTGCTCACACTCTACATCTCCACTGAGAAGTTTGTAAGTTCCTACAAAGTCTTGAGTTTCTACTGCTGAAATTGAGGTGGTTAGGGTCATTAAAGTTACTAGTGCTAATTTGTTTTTCATTTTTGTCTCCACTTTTTTGTTTGTTTGGTGAAGCTGTTTTAGCACTTATCAAATTTTACTCAATGGCCCAGGCCACAGACTGGGGCAAAGAGCAGTGCCCCGGGTAATATGTTCAAAATAGATATTATTAACCTATGGAGACTTAGAAAAAGAGTTTTGCCCCAAAGAGCGTTCCCTCTACAGTTGTATTTTTGAAAGTGGCGCCTCTAAAAAGCATACGCTCGTGGAACTTCGAGACATAGAGACGAAGCATCCATAAATCAACAAAGGCTCCAAACTCTCGACGTTCTCCATCTGAGCTATAAAGAGTATCTTCTGATGTGATGTTTTTGAATTTCGAAAACTCTGCTTCTAAGCCTAAAAAGTTCATCAGATAAAAAGTAAGATGACCGCCCCAAAAGTTTTGCTTCTTATACGAAGAAAAGTTCTCATAAGAATAATCCCTTCTGCCATAGAAGGCCCTTAAGTGAGTTGACTGTACTGATGAGCCTAGAATCAGAAGATTTATTCGATAATCTGATGAGTCGTAGAGCCTAGAGAAGTCATAGGAGTTGTACTCCAAGCCAAGAAATTTGATATAAAAAGCGGCGCCCCAGCGACTCAGATCTACTTTTGATGTTATCCCCTCTGTGCTCTCTTCCATTGCACCACCAGCATAATCAAAGACAAACTCAAACCAATTCTCTGAACTATGAAGAGCAAGCCACTGATCTTGTAGCGCAATCGTTTTCTTTGTCATTAACCAATCTGCAAGTGTCCAGCGGCTCTTGCGCTTTTCCTCCTGCTTCTTAATAATGACCGTATAGACGCCTTCTATCTGAGCAATAGAAGAAAAAGAAAAGAGAATAAGTACGAGGGCCATTACCTTTTTCACCTCTATATTCTATAAAAAATAGTTATAGAATTCTAGGGCAGGCAACTATAGGATATTAAGCTTTTTCTGATTGAGTTGAGAAAAATCTGAGGGTTTCATATTGTACTCTTTAATGAATTCAGTCTGCTTATTAATAAAATTCACTTCAGAGGCAAGTTTCCAAATCTGCTTAGTCTCTTCGCTTGGACCCTTCTTTGGAATCAGATAACTCGGTCTATTTGAAACTTGGGTGGCAGAGTAGATTTTTTTCATATCCGCTTATCGAGTACCTGAGTAAAAAACTTTAATTTAACAGTGTTTTCTCTTTGATTTTAACTACTTCTTTCTTATAAAGAATGTATGAACTTAAGCGCGATCCCCCCCTTTCTTGACAACCTCTTTATCCAGCTACAATCGATAGGAATGGATCTGAATGGAAAAGTCATTGACCACATTTGCTATCGAACCTCCTCCCTAGAAAATTATCAAGCTGCTAAAGAGAAAGCATCTCTTCTGGGAGAGCTCCTCATTGAAAGTGAAGTAAATGGCAGACCAATCGCAACTTATAAACTTGATAGGCCCATTGCCTACAAAGATTGGGTCATCCCTTTAATCGAGGTACCCGCTCCCAAAAAAGGCAAGCTGACCCCCCAAGGTTTTGAACATATTGAGGTGGTGATCACAGAGAGTTTTACTTCGCTCATTGAGCGCTACCCCCACCTCTCTTTCAACACAAAGGCCTTAACCAAGGAAATCAATCCCGACATTGAATTAGAACTAAAGGGTTGCGCCATTAAATTTCACCATCAAACTCTTGAAGAAATTATTGAGTTTGAAAAGCAAAATTTTCCTCTGAAATAAAAGAATGACGGTACTCATTTTCCATCAAGAATTTTAGCTACCCCAATGAAATCTTAGTAATCAAAAGGATATAGAAACCCATTCAATTTCCATAACTTAGAGTTGTGAAGGTCGAATTAAAATATTTTAGAATCAGGACAATTTTTTCTTAATTTATTTCAAAGCTTGTTCCGATAGAATCTCCATGAAAAATAGAACTATAAAACAACAACTCCTAGTCCTCTCTGGTATCATGCTCACTGTGCAAATCACTCTCGCTGGTATCGGTTATTACTCACTCACAGCGATCAACCATAAGTTGAACTCAGTCTTTACGACAAGACTACCAGGGATCAACTATCTGGTTCAAGCAGATCGAGACTACCAACAGATGCTTGTTGCAGAAAGGTCTCTCTTGCTTGAGGGTCTCAGTGACAAAGAAATAAAATCTCAAATGAAAGAGTATCTTAAAAATAAAGGTCAAGTACTTGAACGATTCAATAAATACAAGACTCTCAATAAAACTCCTGACGAGTTAAAAATTGTTAATGAGTTTGAAAATCGCTTTAAAAAGTGGGACAAGGAGGCTGAAGAAGATTTTCTTTTCAGCAAGGAAAAAGAAATCCAACTATCTGAAGACAATCGCCATCTTCTTATTAAAAAATCTTTTGGCCCTATCTATCAAAACTTCGAAGAGTCGCGAGATCAACTCGACCAACTACAGGAACTTATTCTCGGATATGGAAAAGCTGAATTTGAGGATGCACAAAGTACCTACACTGTTGTGAATAATCTCATCATGGGTATCTCCGCAGGGGGAATTCTACTATCCATTCTCTTAGGTTATCTTATCACCAGTTCTATTAACTCTAAGATTACCCACATTGTCGAAATTATGAATGAAGAAGGTGAAAATCTCGACGAGATCAGCAATGAACTTGATGAGCGTTCCGCAGATATGAGAGCAGTATCAAGTAACCTTTCTTCGGCCACAACAGAAACGACTTCTTCCATGGAAGAAATCACTCAGATGATAAAAAATAATACTGAAGGTGCAAATCGCGTTTCACATCTTGTTGAACAAAGTAACGGTCTAATCAATAATAGTGTCGGTTACCTTGAGCAGCTAAGCTCACGTATTAAAGATGTAGAAACAAGCTCCTTAAGTCTTTCAGATACTATTCAAAAAAGTAATGAAGAGTTATCTGAAATCATTCGTGTCTTTAATGAAGTAAACGATAAAACAAAAATTATTAACGATATTGTATTCCAAACAAAGCTCCTCTCTTTTAACGCTTCCGTTGAGGCCGCGAGATCAGGAGAACATGGAAAAGGATTTGCCGTTGTTGCTGAAGAAGTGGGAAATCTTGCCCGTATCAGTGGAGAATCAGCGGACCAAATCACAATATTACTTGAGAAGAGTCTTTCAAAAGTTACAGAGATTGTTGAGAACTCTAAAACAAAAATTAGTGCCTCAATCGCCGAAAATCAAAAGTATGTTCAAGAAAGTGTTGAACTTGGAAACCAGTGCAAGGAAGTCATACTAAAAGTCTCTGGAGACTTTGGTGAAGTTGCCTCAACAAGTACCCAAGTATCAGATGCCTCTCGTGAGCAGCTTGTCGGCGTTCAAGAAGTAAATCAGGCCATGCAAAATATTTCTGGATCTGCAGCATCAACAAATGAGTCTGCAGGGAATATCAATAACTCATCTCAAAAAGTTCGTAGTGCTGTTAATAAAATTTCAAGAAGTATTATTGACCTTCGCACACTCGTACAAAAAACTGCTCACTCGGAAGTTCCAGCATCTGTTATTGAACTTAAAACTAAAAAAAACAATCAAACGGAAACCGTTGATAAAAATGATAAAGGGTCTTATTCTGATGTTGCATAAAATACAACAACAGAAGGGACTCTACTATGAAAAAGGAATTTTCATTGCTCCTG
>JBFHGF010000068.1:0-10654 GCA_041583335.1 Bacteriovoracaceae bacterium | reverse complement strand
GTGCCACGACTTTATCTCAAAGAGTTTCTTGCACAAGTTGTAGATATGGATGAAGCCGTTCTCTATGAATCAAGAACAAGAACCGGGCGCAATCCACCCGGTCAAAACAAAGTCTTTATTTGGGTAAAGAATATTTAGAATTTACCAAGTGTTGTAACAGTAATCCCTCTCTTTTTGCCAATTTGTTCGTGAAATATTGTAATGATATTCACAACTGTATTCATTATAGTGAAGGGTATAGACATTATGGTCTTCAAATTGATCTGAGTCTTGGTAGTAGTAGCTTCTTACCTCATGTTGAACATCCATAATTCTGTTGTGATCGCAGAACTCCTCCCAGCTGTAGCGTAGTCGCTCAGAGAGTTGTCTGACAGTTTGCTCGTGGTCGTTATTTTCGAACTTAGAACAATAGTCATAGGCATTAGTACTTAAAGACATAAGAGTTGCCGTTACTAATAAAATATTTTTCATATAAATCTCCTGTTGTAGTAAGGCATCGGAAAATAAAACCGATTGTATGACGGGTCAAATATAAGTTTGATGTATCATATCTTGGGCTAGACGTAACCACTCGATTAAACATAGAATAGGTAAACTTATAATTTCTGGGGTTTATTATGTTAAAGAAAGTATTTCTTATTTTATTGGTTTCAATAACTTCTACCTTGGCGACCACCGTTTATGTCGAGTCAGTCACAGGGCAGGGAATAGGCGCTTCTGAAAAAGAGGCAATCAACGAATTTGTGAAATCTTCTGTTCACAACCAAAGTGGGTTTGATTTGGTTCAAAGTAGTGGAAGCGCGGAAATTGTATTACAACCCAAACTTTTAAAAGTATCGAATACTTATTTTCTAAAAGTAACAAAGCTTGAAAATGGCAAAGTCGTAAAATCCGCAAGAATGAAGTCAAAAGAGCTGAGCGATATTGATCGCGTTACTGAAAGGCTGGTCAGTGCCATGCTCACAGGGGCAAGCGTTGAAGAGACGGCCAAAGTTAACAATATTACGAATGATGAAGTGAATAGAAATACCAATCGCTTTGAAGTGACTCGTCAGTGGATCATTGGCTTTGGTCCTACCTGGCTTAACAACGCAAATATTTCAAAGAGTGGATTCTTTTGGAAGCTAGGTTATGAATGGGGATTAGATCCCAATTTTTCAATCAACCTAGCATTAGATGGAACAAGCTTTAGCGAAAGCTCGGCAGACTTTAGTGTCTTTCAAATGGGCCTCGATTATTATTTTAACCTTAGTAAAACGAGCCCATATGTGGGGGTTGGTATCGGTTACGGAAGTTCAGACGCTAATGGTTGTGATGAAAGCTTCCTGGGGCTTTCATGTTCGAACTCTGATGAGTCAGCGAGTGGGTGGGCCGCAACCATAAATGGTGGATTCAAGTTCTTTAGAACATCTACAGTGAATGTCGGTTTGGAAACGGAATATGCTTATATATTTGATGAAACGAGGTATGGTAACCCAAGCCGTATCACCGTTAGCTTAGCGCTTTATTACTAATTCAATGGAGTCACCAGAGGTACATGCTTTACTCTGGTGACACTTTATAGCTATCTTGCTGAACTTGTTGGCTTGTCTGGTGATTCAACACCCATCTGAAAATTTGGTAGAGCAACAATAATTTCCCTCGAAACGTGGTATTTTTGCCTCATCCAAAGGGAAACCTTATGAGAAAGCTATATGCCATAATGCTATTGAGCTCATACTATCACTAACGAGTTTTGCGGGAGAGCACGTTGTTATTTCTGCCTTTGTTCCCTTCGGTAAGAGTAATGAGAACAATTCATAGAATGTGGCTTTAAAGTTAAAAGAGCTATCAAAAAATCAAAATAAAATTAAAGTATCTCTATTCCTTTTACATTTGTCCGTCAGGTATTTCAAAAAGTCCCTTCACTTTTCTTAGGGCCACGTGACTTACTTTTAAATAGTGCCATTGTCTAAAGAATCCAATAAACATTGCTGCCATAAATCCATAAACAACTCCAGAGTGAACAATCTTAGAAACCAGTCCAGTGTCGTGAGCCCCTCCGAGAAGAAAAGCAATCGATCCTAGTACCAGCATAAGCATAGTCCAAGGAATGGTTTGACGTTTACAGCGATCAGAGTCTTGAACAAATTTAATCACTTTCTTTTTATAAGGGTCGAGGTCTTCAGGTGGATTTTCAAAAAGTTCATTGAGGTTATTTTCATTGCTTAGTGCTTGATAAACATTATTCATTAAGCGTGCCACGCCGATGAAGTAGAACATGACAAATGCTTGAGCGAAAATCGTGTAGAGAAAACTTACCAATGCGAGTTGAATGTGACCAAAAGTAAGGGTTACCCATCCCAGTGCAACACTGGCAGTAAGACAAATGGCAAACACCATTAGAACAATGAGAAATCTCAGTAAATAGGCCATAGTTTGTATTCCTAATTGATTGTCAGAGTTAGGTCATTTTGCTACTACATAGCGATGTTGAGCAAATCGTTGTACCCAAGGGTTAAAGATTTCAGTCTACACATACTTAACGTGTGCTGACTGTGTACTCCACCCGTAGGGTATACTGTAGGAAGGTCTCTTTTTAAAGAGCTTATTCCTCATTTTTATATCCTCACGATCATTATCAAAGGTTTTTTATGAGTACCGGAGCTAGTAAAAAAAAGTTGTTGGAAAATCCAATCGCTAACGGAATTGTTGTGCCTATTGCGATTGTCCTCGTTGGGGCCGTTGTCGTTTTTGGTGTTACCAAACTCCTGTCAGCTGAGCGCTCTTATAAAGACCTTGTCCGAGAAATGCATACCAAGACCTTTGGAAATCGTTGGGTTGCAGCCTTTGAGTTATCAAAACTCATCTCCAGTTCACAGATTCCTCAAGAAGATATTCCTTGGTTAGTTGAAAATTTATCAGAAATTTATGATGACGCGCAGGATCCGAGGACTCGCCAGTTCTCCGTGGTTGCTGCTGGCGCACTGCAAACAAATGATAGCGTCTCTCTTCTTGAGAAGGCCATTTCTGATACTGATGATAAAGTTCGTTTTCATGCTTTGGTTGCTCTAGGAAATATGCCGCGGGGTGTAGCTTTTACGAAGTGGAATGAGGTCCTTGGGTATTTAAATAATTCAGAAGATATTGGGATGATGCAAGCCGCAACTTTGGCCCTGGCCACCCATAGAGTTCCCCAAGCAGAATCCGAGTTGGTGAAGCTATTGCATTCAGAAAATGTTGTGCTGCGTTTTACGGTGGCATCAGCTTTGGTGAATTATAAGAATGAAAAAGCTCTACCTACCCTGACAGAGCTACTTAAGCTTGAGCCAGGGAAAGCACAAAATGGCAGTCTCAATGAAGATCAAGTCATCGCATTAAAACTTAGTTTATTGAATTCGATAAAAAATAATGAGTGGAATGTATTAAGGGAAGAGATTCAGCGTGTCGCAAACTCAGACAAAAGCTTGAAAGTCGTCGAGAGCGCAAAGGATGTATTAAAAACATTGAAAAACTAATCTTTTGAAAAGATAATTAAACTGCTGATTTTCCAACTAATTTGTGTTAATAACGATGTTGATTAAAACATCGAAATTTTTTTTAACTTTGCCGCTTTCCTCTTTTTCTTAGAGAAAAGGGAAGAACGGTCGGAGAAAAATACTATGAGTGAAGCTAGACAGAGTCTAAATCGTCGAGAATTTTTTAGTTATTTGAGCGTTGCTTGGATTGCTTTCGGTGCAGCTTGTGCCGGTATGGCCTCTTTGGCCTTTCGTTTCTCGTATCCCAACGTAAACTTTGAACCTGAAATGGAATTTATCGCTGGAACACCTGATATTTACGAAGAAGGTGTTGATGAAAGATACAAGAAAGGTTTTGGTGTATGGATGGTTAAAATGGAAGGAAAGCTATTTGCTCTTTCCAACATTTGTACTCACCTTGGTTGTATTCCTAACTGGCTTCCTGCTGAATTAAAATTCAAATGTCCTTGTCACGGATCTGGTTACTATATGAGTGGTGTAAACTTTGAAGGTCCAGCACCTCGTCCGCTTGAGCGTTATAAAATCGGATTGAATGCAGAAGGAAAAATAATTGTTGATAAGACAAAAGTTTTTCGTTCCGAAAAAGGGCAGTGGGATAATCCTAACTCTTATCTTTCAGTATAATTTTTAAACTCATATAAGGAAAAGTGAAATGGCCGCAAAAGGTTTAGCTGACAAAGTTCGTGAAACGCAGGTGTGGAAGTCGATCTTCCGCCATGGACCTCCTGATAATGCAAGAAACAGAGCTGCTGTTGTTGCAGGAAACGTTTTTCTTCACCTTCACCCAATTAAACTAAAAAAGTCCGGGGTTCAACTTGGATACACTTGGTGTATGGGTGGACTTACATTTTTTATCTTTCTTGCACTGACGGTATCTGGTGTACTACTTATGTTCTACTACCGTCCGACTGCAGAATATGCCTTTAACGATATCGTTGCTCTAAGAGAGCACGTGCCTTTGGGAATTATGCGTGAGATTCACAGATGGGGAGCTCACTCCATGGTTATTACGACTTGGTTACACATGTTCCGCGTGTTTATGACCGGATCATACAAACCACCAAGAGAGTTCAACTGGGGTGTTGGGGTTATCCTTCTCGTTCTAACGCTTCTTCTCTCCTTTACTGGTTATCTTCTACCATGGGATCAGCTGGCCATTTGGGCGATTACAGTTGGTGCCAACATGGCGAAAGCGACTCCATTTCTTGGTCACGGTGGTCCAGGTGCTTCACTTGCTAGGATCGGTGACTTCGTTATGGTATCGGACAAAAACGATGTACGCTTCCAACTACTTGCTGGACGATTCGTTGGTGAGCCTGCGCTACTAAGATTCTACATTCTTCACTGTGTATTCATTCCACTTGTTGTGGGAACATTGATTGCGGTTCACTTTTGGAGAGTTAGAAAAGACGGTGGGATTTCAGCTCCTCTTTAATAGAGGGGCCAAAATTTGGAAGAATTGGAACTATTAAGGAATAAGGTTTTTAAATCATGAAAGAATTGATTAACTGGGCTGCGGACCCCATCCGCTCATTCCCTGTAGTCTGTATACTTTTCTACTTTATGATGAAGTACTACAGAGTTGTGGGAACGAAGAAGTTTTTAGGATGGTCACTTGTATTCATCATCCCTGTAGTTGTTTGGTTTGCTGCAGATCCTAACTTTTTCACCATTATTACTCTTCCCGATAACATTCCAATCGTTATTTTGATTGTTCTTATTGGATTCCTTCAGTGGTTCACGTTTTATAAAGCGGCCATTAATGACAACCGTTTAGACGAAGGTCTAGGTCCAATAGAGGGCTTACCTGAAAATCGTGAAAAAGTATGGTGTTGGCCAAACCTTGTTTACACTGAACTTTTCATGATTATCGCAGCTACGGCTTTCTTGGTTGTTTGGGCCATTGTTTTTAAAGCTCCGCTAGAAGAGCCTGCTAACCCAACTTGGGCACCTAACCCTGCAAAAGCTCCTTGGTACTTCCTTGGTCTACAAGAAATGCTTGTGTACTTTGACCCTTGGATGGCCGGGGTTGTTCTTCCAGGCGTTGTTGTTGTGGGACTTATTGCAATCCCTTATATCGATACAAACCCAAAAGGAAATGGTTATTACACTATCGCGGAGAGACCAATCGCCATGTGGGGATTCCTATTTGGTTGGCTTGTTCTTTGGATGTACCTAATTATGGTGGGAACATTCCTTCGAGGACCAAACTGGACATTCTATGGACCGTTTGAATTCTGGGATTTTCACAAAGTTGTAGCTGAATATAACGTTAACTTGTCCGAATTTTTCTGGATTAAGTGGCTTAATTCACCAATGCCTTCCAATATGTTTGTGAGAGAGTTCCTCGGAATTATTCTTTCTCTTGGATACATTCTTGCGCTTCCTCCATTAACGGCCATGACTTCTTACGGGAAGAAAATGATCGAAAGCGTAGGACAAATTCGTTACTACATCTTTATTGTGTTGCTTCTATTGATGGTGAGTTTACCGATTAAAATGGTTCTTCGTTGGCTATTTTCTTTGAAATACATTGTTGCACTCCCAGAACTAGAACTTAACTTATAAGAATTTGAGCTAGAAAAATATTAAGGATATAAAGAATGAAAAAACTAGAACCAGGAATGGCATACGATACCAAGAAGCTGAATAAGCTTTTTGCTTTCCTATCTATTCTATTTTTAATGATTGTAGTTTGGGTTTTCTTGGATGATTACATTCGTCCTTGGAAAGCTGTTCAAATTGAAGCAATTAAAATCAAGCAAGCTAAACTTCAAGAGAAGTACGAGTTAGCGGAAAAAGATATCAATAAGGAGAAACTAGCATCTCTTGAAAAAGATCTGGCCGCAGCTAAAGCAAGTGCTCAAGAGAAGAGAGCTGAGATCATTAAAGTAGACAAGGAAATTTTCAAACTACAAAAGTTCCTTAAAGAAGAGACCATTACAAGTGGTGTTCTCAACTCAAAAGTATCTGCTACTAATTTTCAGTTCGAGCAGGCCGAGCTTCACCATAAAGGTCATGATGTAGTAGAGAAGTATTATTCAATGCTTACTGACTATAAAGAGAAGTTTGCTGCCTCTAAAGACAGAATGAAAGCTTATCAAGGGAAAGAGAAAGAGCTGAAGAAAAAAGCTGCCAACCTTCGCTCTGAAGTAACCGAAGCGGAAAAAAGCATCAACAAGCTTGTAGGGACTCGCGACCTGATTAAAAAGGCGCTTGCTCAAACAGAAATGGGACCTATCTTCGCTCTTAGAAACGCTCCTTTTGTTGATTATCTAGATCCTACTCTCAAGATCCAGCAGGTTGTTATCGAGTCAATTACTGATGACAGATACTTCCAGCAGGTTCCCAAGGTTGATCGCTGTATGACTTGTCACACGTTCATCGATCAAGCTGGATATGAAGATCAACCAAATCCACATAAGACTCACCCTAATCTAGAGCTTATGGTTGGTAGAGATTCTCCTCACCCAATGAAGAAGACAGGTTGTACTACTTGTCACGGTGGGGAAGGGCATAGAGTTAATGACCTTGGTTCAACGGCCCACACTCCTCAAAATGAAGAGCAAAGAAAAGAATGGGTTGAAAAATACAACTATCATCCTCCACACCGTGTAGCTCAACCAATGCTTAAGCTTCAGCATACTGAAGCGAGCTGTGTAAAGTGTCACCAAGGTGTAGAGTTCATTCCTGGCGCTACTGTTCTTAATGAAGGTCGCCAGAATATTGAAAAGTATGGATGTTATGGATGTCACAAGATTCCTGAGTTTGAGCACAAGCGCAAGCCAGGTCCAAGTCTTCTGAAGATTGCTTCTAAAGTTAATAAGCAGTTTTTCAAGAACTGGGTATGGGATCCAAAATCTTTTAATAAGCACGCAAGAATGCCTAGATTTTTTGAGCAATCAAATAATAACTCAAAAGATCATCCCAATTATGCCAAGAAAAACGTTGCAGAAGTTAATGCTATTGCAGAGTTCATCTGGGAAAAATCAAAACCTTACCGTCCATTTAAAAAGTACGAAGGTGGAGATATTGAGCACGGAAAAGAATTGGTTACTTCCGTTGGCTGTATGGGATGTCACGGTGTAGAGGGAGCTGATGAGGTTTCTGAAAAAGTTAATGCTTACGCCGGGCCTTACTTAACAGGTATTGGTTCAAAAGTAGATCCTGATTGGTTGGTGTCTTGGTTGAAGAAGCCGGATCACTACCAAGAAGATACGATTATGCCTTCGCTTCGCCTTACAGATAAAGAAGCGAGTGATATTGCTGCTTACCTTCTAAGCTTAAGAAATAAGAAGTTTGAAAACTTTGAGTTCGAGCCTCTTGATAAGAAGCTTAGGGATGAGATTCTTGTCACTTACTTCTCTGCTTTCGATACTCAGGCCGGTGCTCACGCTAAGTTAGAAAAAATGAGCGATAGAGAGAGAACTCTAGAACTTGGTTACCGCTCGGTAGGTAAGTATGGATGTTACTCATGTCACAATATCGATGGATTTG
The DNA here is from genome assembly GCA_041583335.1 of Bacteriovoracaceae bacterium. Lineage (GTDB taxonomy): Bacteria > Bdellovibrionota > Bacteriovoracia > Bacteriovoracales > Bacteriovoracaceae. The sequence goes on along the minus strand of JBFHGF010000068.1, from coordinate 2,639 downwards.
AAGGTCGTGGACCAATTGGACCAGATCTTTCAGTAGAAGGTACGAAGCCACTTACACAATTTGGTTTTGGTATTCAGCACGATGTTGAACACTCAAGAGACGGATGGATTACAGCTCACCTCAAGAATCCAAGACGTTGGGATATTGGTATCGATAAGCCATTTAAAGATATCACAAGAATGCCTAACTTTAAGCTTACCGATAGAGAAGCATATACTATCACTACCGCTGTTCTTGGTAACACCAGTGAAAAGGTTCCTTTGGCCGGTGTAAAGAGACTTGATGCTGATGAGAAAATTGTAGCTGAAGGTATGCAGGTCATTAACAAATATAACTGTGTGGGTTGTCACCAAATCGACGGAGAGCGTGGGGATATTCTTGCGGCCTACGAAGATGATATCAATGAAGGTCCACCAAGGTTGGTTGGTGAAGGGCACCGTGTTCAATACGACTGGTTCCATTACTTCCTTGATAATGTGTACCCCATCAGACCATGGCTATCTATTAGAATGCCTTCTTTCAACCTAACGGATGAAGAGAGAAATAAAATTGTAGCTATGTTCCAGCATAAAGCTCGTCAAAAGACCCTTGTAGATCGTTCTAAAGTGGTTAACTGGGAGCCAGGTGAAAGACAAGCCGCTCTTCAAATGTGGGATGAGTTAGCCTGTGCATCTTGTCACTCTGCTGGATTTGATGCCTCTACTGAGCCAACAGCACCTAACCTCTACTTTGCAAAAAGAAGACTTAGACCAAGTTGGATCAAGAAATGGCTAGCTGGACCAGATAAGATTATGCCTGGAACACTAATGCCTTCTTTCTGGATGGATGGAGAAGCAGCTTCTGATGTATTGGATGGAGATGCTGACAGACAACTAGATGCGATGGTAAAATTGTTGTACGAATTTGGTACAGATAATCTACCTACTAAAAATACTAAGTTTTGGAGTAAACAATGAGCTCGGCCAATGTAACAGTTGCACACGACGGACCATTAAAATACGAAGATGATCCACAATTTGGAAAGGCCTCTCCCGGTAAAGTGGGAATGTGGCTTTTCCTTGGAACGGATGCTTTTTCCTTCTCTGGTCTTCTTATCGCCTACGGTGTTCTAAGAGCAAAGTATTGGGAATCATGGCCTAATCCTGTTGAAGCCCTCGGAGGGGTTGGACTTTCAGGTTTCATGACTTTTTGGCTTATCTGTTCATCTGTATTTATGGTTATGTCCATTGATGCATGTAAGAGAAGAAATCGTAAGGCCATTCTTACTTGGCTTGGTTTAACTTGTCTTGGTGGTCTCGGATTCCTTGCCATGCAGGCCTATGAGTACACTCATCTCTTTCACGAAGGTATTACTTTTGCTCATTACAAAGATGGAATTGATCTCTTTGGTTCAACTTTCTTTAGTATTACGGGGTTTCACGGACTTCACGTTTTGACGGGGACTCTCTACCTTATCTATATGTTCAAGCTTGCTCTTGATGGTAGATTTGATAACGGAGACTATAATCTTCTCGAGATTGCTGGGCTTTTCTGGCACTTTGTAGATCTTGTTTGGATTCTTGTTTTCACTTTTGTATACCTCTTATAATTTATAATGATGAAGAACAGTTTCGCCCTTACATTAATATTACTATCCAGCAAAATCATGGCCTGTCCTGGTTGTGCTGGAAGTATGGAAAATAGTAAGCAGGCGAATCTTGTTCCTATTCTAATCATTTTTATTGCCCTAACTTACGTGCCGTTTTATTTAATCTATAAAACGATTATTAAGCACCGTAACCTTAATCAGACCCTGAGTGAAGAGCTAGAAAGTCTCAATAATGCAGGCCAATCTTAAATCTGAAAGAAAATCAATTCTCACAATTATCCTACTAAGCGTTGTTGTTTTCGCCTTCTTGGTATGGTGGATCTACGCTAAAGAAACGGGTCAGACTCAGAATCAAGGAATGGTAGATTTTCTTCCTTACTTGAATAGCTTTCTTAACGCTCTTACTTCGATTTTCTTAGTCTTAGGATTGAGGGCCATAAAAGGCGGAAATAAAGAGCTGCATAAGAAAATCATGCTCGGAGCGGGATCGTTATCAGCAACTTTTCTTATCAGCTACCTTCTCTATCACCACTTCCATGGTGATACTAAGTTTCTAGGAACTGGTGTGATAAAGGTTTCTTATTTTATCATCCTTATTAGCCATGTTCTGCTATCAATGGTGCAGGTTCCCCTTATTCTCTTCACCTTCTATCTAGCTTTTAAAGAAAAATGGTCGCTACATAAGAAAGTTGCTAAGATCACTTTTCCAATCTGGCTCTATGTCTCTATTACTGGTGTCGTAATTTTTATCTTTTTGAAGTTTCTCAATCATTAAAATCCACGCTAAAGTTCCTCTATGGATATGAAATTAGAAGATTCTTGGAATAAGAAGATTGGTGGCGAATTCTCAAAAGACTACATGGTTGCACTCAACGCCTTTCTAGATGAAGAACTTGCAAAAGGGAAGATCATCTACCCTGACACTAAAGATATCTTCAGTGCCTTTTTACACACACCTTTTGATAAGGTAAAAGTAGTCATTATTGGACAAGACCCGTATCACGGACCAGATCAAGCCCATGGACTAAGCTTCTCTGTTAGACCAGGAATC
>JBFHGF010000067.1:0-10664 GCA_041583335.1 Bacteriovoracaceae bacterium | reverse complement strand
CAAGACCAAGACCTGTTCCACCGTAGTTTCGTGAAGTTGAATTATCTGCTTGGGTAAAGTTTTGAAATAATTTTCCAATATTTTCTGGAGCAATTCCAATTCCATGATCTTGGATCGCAATACTTACTTCAATTTTTTGATTAGGAAGTTCCTTGTAGCTTTGATGGATTTCAATATCATTCCCATCAGAAAATTTAATAGCGTTAGAGATTAAATTGGAAATGACCTGACGGATTCTTGTATCGTCAGAAATGAGAGATGGGTAGAGGAATTCTTTATCATAATGGATCTTGATATTTTTATCATCACAGTTTCCTTTAAAAAGCTCAATCGATTCATTAATAAGAGAACTTAGATCCGTATTTCTATAATCAAGTTGAATTTTTCCCGACTGGATTTTTGAGAGATCAAGAATATCATTGATTAAAACCAGAAGGGATTTACTATTGTTTTTGAGGATTTCAAGATTTCGCTTACCTTCCATAGAGAAGGATTCTTCTTCAAGGATAGAGAGCATACCAATTATTGCATTTAAAGGAGTTCTGATCTCATGACTCATTGTCGCGAGGAAACGCTCTTTTGTTTTAGTAAGCTCCTTGAGTTCTGCATCCTTTTTTCTTTGTTCTGTTGTGTCTGTACTCATGGTGATAACTTTTTGAACAAAGTTATCTTCATCGACAAGTGGTACGATACTCGTATGAGTCCAGTAGGTTTCTCCACTCTTACTTTTATTTTTAACTTCTCCAACCCAGATGTTTCCCGATAGGATAGTGTTTTTTAATTTGGTTACGAACTCCTCTGAATAAATATGGGGGTTTAGGAATTTAAGCTGAGTTCCTAGAAGTTCAGATTTTGTGTATCCAGAAGCATCACAATATTTCTGATTAACATTGAAGATTACACCATCTTTGTCAGTTGTGGCGACAAGAGAGACAAGATCGAGGGCCTTTTGTTGCAGCTCAAGCTGCTTGTTTTGACTGACTATATGACGAGACATCATCAATAAACCTTTTGTCAGTTGGGTGATCTCATGATCATTATCTAAGTCTTCAATCTCAATTTGATCAAGATTTATGATATTGCTCGAGCCTTTGGTGTAGCTAAGCTTATGGGAGAGTTTCTTTAAAATGCGCAATGGTTTTGTGATTGATTTAATATAGTGAAAAGAAATGACTAGAGAGATCGATAAGATAATAGCAAAGGCCACTAAATCATCAATAATTTTATCTATAATAAACTGATCAAAGTGGGATCTTTTCGTGACCAATAATATCTGTATAGCATTGTTGAGGTTGTATTTACTGAAGTACAGAGGTTGCCTCAAGAAGAGGTGGGTCGAAGACATTGCTGTATCTTCCCCTTCCTTAAAAAGTGAATTGAGCTCATGGGTATTATTGAAAGCAATGATGCCTTTTTTATTAAAGTTCGTTGATAGTAGTTGATTCTGATTGTTGAAGATGAAAAAGTCATAGATTTGAGAGTTCTTGATATTGAGAGAAGAGAGTATTTTACTAAAGTCCATTGTGATACTAAAAATACCAATTTTTTCTCCATTTTCGTTAACAAGAGGTGTCTGTGCTGTAAGAGTAACAAAGTCATTGTCGACTTTAAACTGCGAGAGGTTAACTTGATTTCGATTAAGCATTTTGACTTTCTTATAGGGGTCGTATAGCCCGTTTAAAGGAAGTGTATTTTCTGCGTAAATACTATGATCAATATAGTTTTTTCTTAGGCGAATATCGGAATTATGGTGCTTTAAACCGATAAGTTCTACTCTTGTATAATTTGCTTTTCTATTAAGAAGGTCACGGAGCATTTGAAGAGCTGTATTTTCTTTATTGAAACTCTTGAGTAATCCTGGAGATGGACTTTTTAACTTGAGGAATGCTCCCCGCCTGATCATTGGAGCATTGGCGAGAAAGGCAAGGTCGCTTTCGAGAAGATCAACTTGATTGAGAATATTTTCAGTATAAATCTGAATTTGATTTCTTTGTTGTTCAATGGTTTTAGTTTCAAGGGTATGCTTGGTCTTATAGCTATTGTAAATGGCCAATGAGAGCATCCCCAACGTGACGATCGTGATGATATATACAATTAACTTGTTGGTTATTTTATTCATATTCTCTCAAGAACCTAGTCCAAACCTCTTAAATCCTTTTCGGTTAGGTAGAGAAAAAAAGTGAAAAAAAAACCCACCAAAAGGTGGGTTTAGTAATTGAAATAATTAGTCATTTAGCCGTGGCGAAGAAAGCGTTGTTGCTCTCTCTCAGCTTCTTCTGCGTGAGTGATGCAAAGGCTAGCAAAAGGCTGATTGGTAAGTCTTTTAAAGCCGATACCTTCACCACACTCTTCGCACTCACCGTAAGTCCCATTGTCCATACGGTGAAGGGCCTCATCAATTTGACGAAGTTTATTGAGTTCGCGATGTCTCATATTAAATGAAACTTGCTGATTAATTACATTTGAGGCCAGGTCGGCTTCATCGGGGAGGTCTTCACTACTTACATGAAGATCTTCGTTAGAAGTAAGGTAAGAACCATTTAGAATTTCCTCTTTCATCTTGATAAGTTTTACTTTGAGTTCATCAAGTTGTTCCTGTTTCATAGCAATCTCCTTAGAGGCCTTTAGAGTAAGTTATCATCATGAGTAAACTTACTATTGCGGTCTTAATCTTGACCTGTCCGATTCCACTTAAATATTTTAAAAGACTAAGCTGATCGGCAACAAGCTAAAAATTATGCCCCGAACCATTTTTGCTCAAAAGGAGCTGATTCAAGGTACGTCTTAGCTTTTCGGCGTTTTAAAGGTCTGACATGAATTTTTTTTGATAGGCTAACTAATTGAAAATATTGGATATTTGATAGGTTTTATTTAGGACGATAGTTCGATTACAGCTTATTCTCTTGAAATGGGGGTGTATGGCCCATAAGGGTAAATCTTGCCCATGGGCCATAATTTCTACTGTTTTAGGTCTCTCCAGCTTTTACCTTGTCTTGCTCTTCGATTTTTTTGAAACCTTTCAACTGCGGCCCTATGTTTGGAGTAGGTCTCTGAGAATATATGAGTACCATCATTTTGTGAGACGAAGTAGAGGTAGTTGTGTTGGGCGGGAAAGAGAACGGCCTTGATCGAATTAATTCCTGGATTCGAAATAGGTCCCTTGGGAAGGGCCGGTATTTTATAGGTATTATAATCGGTCTTTTCTAGTAAGTGCTTCTTTCTGAGGTTACCGTTAAAGTTTTCCCAGATCCCATAGATAGTTGTGGGGTCAGACTGGAGGCGCATCTTTCTTTTGAGCCGATTGATAAAAACACCTGCGATCATTGGTCGCTCAACAGCTGCACCCGTCTCTTTTTCAACCACACTAGCAAGAGTAATAACCTCATGCTTACTTAGTCCAAGTGGGGCTTTGGAGAAGTCTATATCTTTTGTCCTCTCGTTGAAGACGGCGACCATGGTACGAATAACATCTTTAGGCTCTGACCCTGGAGTAAACTTATAGGTTTCAGGGTAAAGGTAACCTTCAACTCGGCCTGCGGGGATTTCCAGTTGCTTGGCAAAATCAGCACTTTTGGCCAAGTCAATAAAGGCCTGGGCACTGGTAATGATTTTATCCTGTTTCATAATGTCTGCGATTTGAAAGAGGTTCTTTCCCTCGGGGACAGTAACTGGTTCTGTGATGCTTTGACCGGAAATTAATGTGTCAAAGACATCGAGCATATTAGAGCCTTCTTTGATTTCAAACTTTCCTGCTTTGAATTTAGTCATGAGACCATTGATCTGAGCATAGCGATGAAAGATCTTTGCGCTGCTAATAAGATCTTGATGATGAAGACGTCCATTAATCTTAGAGAAGCCCTCTCCTGGTTGAACTTCAAAAACCACATCTTTGCCTTGGTATTGCCAAACACCAATCATGTAATAAACCGTCACTGCGGCCATAAAGAGAGCTAGGGCCGGGGCTGCCAAGACAAATACCCACCAATATCTTTTCATGAGGAAACCTTTAACTAAATTTTTCTAATCTTGTAGGAATGATTCAATAATAATAGAAGCTGATAATGCGTCAATTTTTTTAAGGTCGACTTGAAAATTGAAGCGGGGGTCATTCTTCATTCTTTCCTCTGCTTCATAAGTTGAGAGCGTTTCATCCTGAAAAAAGAGAGTAACTGAGTTAGGTAATTTTTGCTTGAGCTCTTCTCCGATCCCCTTGACCTTCTTCGTCATTTCCGACTCAGTACCATCGGTATAATAGGGAACACCCCAAATAACGAGATCGATAAACTCTTCATCTATAATTTTAAGGAAGTCCTCAAAGATATCTTTTGATTCTTCCGTAATTATTCTTCCAAATAGGAGAGGGAAGGGTTCAATTCCAACTTTATAGGTGGAAAGCCCGATAACTTTCTCTCCATAATCTACACCAAGGATATGTTTTCCATGATATTGGGTCGATCTCGCAGATGTATTTGCCATAATTTAGCCTAGGGATAGGGGGGATTGCAGAGAAACTCAGCTTGACTTACTGTCTAACAGGGTTAATACTAAGGAAGTCTACATATCTCAATTTACATAAGCAATATTCATATATACTTCCCTGAGAGGATTTAACCAATACTTTCTTATTTATCAATCAAATCATTAAAAATTTATTAGCGGGGTAAAACTCAATGCATCTCAACGATCTAAGAGAAATGGAAATCAAGAAGCTAAATGATCTAGCTTCTGAACTAAAAGTTGAAAACTCAAGTGCTATGAAGAAGCACGAGGTGATCTTTGCCGTACTTAAGGCCAAGGCCAGTAACGATGAACAAATCTTCGGTGGTGGTGTTCTTGAGATCCTTCCTGATGGGTTTGGTTTCCTAAGGTCTCCCGGTTATAACTACCTTCCCGGTGCCGATGATATCTATGTAAGTCCAAGTCAAATTAGAAGATTTGGGCTTAAGAAAGGGGACTCTATTGAAGGAGAGATTCGTCCTCCGAAAGATGGTGAAAGATACTTTGCTCTTCTTAAAGTAAGTACGGTCAACGACCAAACTCCAGAGAAGCACAAGAAAACAGTACTCTTTGATAACCTCACTCCTCTGTATCCCGATCGTAAGATCAACCTTGAATCAAAACCAACGAATTATTCAACACGTATTATCGACCTCTTTGTACCTCAAGGTTTTGGTCAAAGATGTTTGATCGTTGCTCCGCCTAAGGCCGGTAAAACTGTTCTTCTTCAAGATATCGCCAACTCGATTACAGACAACCATCCAGAGTCGGTATTGATTGTTCTTCTTATTGATGAGCGTCCTGAAGAAGTTACCGATATGAAACGTAACGTAAATGCTGAAGTTGTATCTTCAACATTTGATGAGCCTGCTAACCGTCACGTTCAAGTTGCAGAGATGGTTCTTGAAAAAGCAAAACGACTAACAGAAGCAGGGAAAGATGTGATTATCCTTCTGGATTCAATCACTCGTCTTGCTCGTGCCTACAACACTGTGGTTCCACCATCAGGTAAGATTCTCTCCGGTGGGGTTGACTCAAATGCTCTACACAGACCTAAGAGATTCTTTGGAGCGGCTAGAAATATTGAAGAGGGTGGTTCTCTTACGATTATCGCTACAGCTCTTATTGATACTGGTTCAAGAATGGATGAAGTTATCTTTGAAGAATTCAAAGGAACAGGTAACTCTGAAATTCAACTGGACCGTAAGCTTCTTGAAAAACGTATTTTCCCTGCGCTTGATATCAATAAATCATCCACTCGTAAGGAAGATCTTCTCATGGATCCCAATGATCTTGCTCGTACATATGTACTGAGAAAGGTTCTTCACCCCATGAATACAATTGATGCTATGGAATTCATTTTGAATCGTGTGACTAAGTCTAAGACGAATTCTGAATTCCTAGACTCAATGAACGGTTAGCACAAAAGTTAATTTAATATAGGCCCTCTCGATGTTCTTGCAAAAGACCTTCGAGAGGGTTTTGTACGTTATAGGGCACCACTTTAATGGCCTGTGAATTAGGAATAAAAAATGTCGATTTTTAATAAGTTAGATGCTGTTGTTGAAAGGTTTAATACCCTCACAGAAAAGATGGGAGATCCCACTCTTTATGAAAGGCAAGAAGAGTATCAGGCCATTACTAAAGAGCGAGCTAATTTAGAAGATATTGTTGCTGCTTATAAAGAATATAAGCAAGTAAAGGCCGATGTCGAAGAGGCCAAAGAAATCCTCAAAAATGAGAAAGATGAGGATATGAGAGAGATGGCCAAAGAAGAACTTTCTGAAAAAGAATCAGAAATTCCTGAATGGGAAGAGAGATTAAAGATTCTTCTCCTGCCTAAAGATCCATTAGATGACAAAAACGTTATTGTCGAGATTCGTGCCGGTGCTGGTGGCGATGAAGCCTCTATTTTTGTAGGGGATGTATATAGAATGTATCAAAACTACTGCCGAAGCTTAGGCTTTAAAACTGAGAATATCTCAGTATCAGAAGGGGATGAGGGACTTAAGGAAGTTATCTTCTCTGTTGCAGGAGATAAAGTTTTCTCTAAGCTCAAATATGAATCAGGGGTTCACCGTGTACAACGTGTCCCTAAAACCGAATCACAAGGGCGTATTCATACCTCAACGATAACTGTCGCCGTAATGCCCGAGGCAGAAGATCTAGATTTTAAACTGGATATGAATGATGTTCGTGTAGATGTTTACCGCTCTTCCGGTGCTGGTGGGCAGTCGGTTAATACGACAGATTCGGCCGTTCGAATGACTCACATTCCTACAGGGGAAGTGGTTGCCTGTCAGGATGAACGAAGTCAGCTAAAAAACAAAGAAAAGGCCATGAAAATCCTTACGGCCAGAATCTATGATAAAATGCTGCAAGAGAAGAATGCTAAGGAAGCCGCTGAACGTAAGGGGCTTGTTGGAACTGGGGATCGTTCGGAGAGGATTCGAACTTACAACTATCCTCAGGGGAGATGTACAGACCATCGTATTGGTTTGACTCTCTATAGTTTAGATAAAATTATCGAAGGTGAACTTGGTGATGTCACAGACGCCCTTATTGCCCACAATCAAGCCGAACTGCTCAAAGGACAAGAAGAATAGTCTTTTATATTCTCTTGAGAAGAGTTTTGAGGAAAACCAAGAGCTGTGGACGAAGTTCTATCCTGGCCTAAGCTTCTCCTATTTAAAAAATCATTTCTATGAATATTGCGGGAATCGATTTCCCGTCGATATTTTCTACAACCAATGGTTTGGTGGTCTTATTGAATTAAAGTGGAGGAGGTATAGCTCTCTACTTTCATTGGGGAGACCTCTATCTTATATTACCAAGAGTGGCTTTTTCTTTGAAACTGAGTTCTACGTAGATGAGCGTGTACTTATCCCTCGCTTTGAAACAGAAGTTCTACTTGAGTTAGTTTTTGAAGAATTGAAGGTCTTGGATAAGCAGATTCCTTGCCGCCCTATTCGGTTAGCTGAAGTTGGAGTTGGTCCAGGAACACTGGCATTGTCGATTGCTCAGCAAAAGTATGCTCATTCTCTGCAAATCGTGGCAGGAGATTTATCTGATGAAGCGCTGGGTGTATGTAAGTTAAATGAGTTCAGATTAGGTTTTGCTATACCTAAAGAAAACTCTGTAGAATTAATCAAATCAGATCGAATGAGTAAGTTTACAGGATCATTTGATCTGATCTATTCAAACCCACCTTATATTAAGAGGAAATCTGATTTTTCTCAGGTTCATGAGCAAGTTGCAAAGCATGAACCGGAGATGGCGCTCTTTCTTGAGGATGATGAATATAATGAATGGTTTGAGTTGTTGTTCAAGCAAGTTGATAAATACTTAACTTCTGGAGGTCTTTTCTTAATGGAAGGGCACGAAGAACATCTTGAGTCATTATTGGAAAAAATAAGAACAATCTTTTCTTGTGAAGGAGAGGTTGTAAAAGACTTAACCGGAAGAAATCGCATTTTAAAAATAAGGAAAAATAATGGATAAACTAATGATGAAAGGGCCAGTGAAGTTATCTGGTGAAGTTGTAATTTCGAAAGCAAAGAATGCTTACCTTCCACTTATGGCCGCGACTATTTTAGCGGAGAAAGAAGTTATCTTTAAAGAAGTTCCAAAGCTTCGCGATATTCGAACGATGAATAGACTTCTTACTCATTTGGGTGTTGAAATTAAAGAAGAGGGACGCAATATCCACTATCATCTAAGCGCTCTTAAAAGTGATGAAGCACCCTATGAATTAGTAAAAACCATGAGGGCCTCTATTTGTGTGCTTGGGCCTATGCTTGCTCGTTTCAAGAAAGGAAAGGTTAGTCTACCAGGCGGTTGTGCTATTGGATCTCGCCCCATTGACCTCCACCTTAAGAATTTAGAGAAGATGGGCGCTCATATCGAATTAAAGAATGGATATGTTGAGGCCACTACTGATGGTCTCAAGGGAACTCACCTGACTTTAGATTTTCCTTCCGTAGGTGCCACTGAGAACCTAATGATGGCAGCAACTTTGGCCCAAGGGGAAACCATTATTGAAAATGCGGCCTTGGAGCCTGAAATTACTGACCTTGGAAATTTTCTTAACTCTATTGGAGCGAAGATTAGCGGTCTGGATACAAAGAAGATTACCATTGAAGGAGTGAAAACTCTTGGCGGTGGGGAATACACAGCTATAGGTGATCGAATTGAAGCAGCCACCTATTTAATGGCCGGGCTCATGACAGGATCGCAATTACGCGTGAGCGGTTTTAATCCCAATCATATAGATGCTGTCTTAGATAAACTGGAAGCTATGGGGGCAAGCCTTGAGAGATTCGATGATGGTGTAGAGGTTTTCCCTTCTGAATTAAAGGCGGTAAATATCGATACGGCCCCCTATCCTGGATTTCCCACTGATGTTCAGGCCCAGATGATGGCCCTGGCCACTCAGGCGGAAGGCTCTTCAATTATTACAGAACATATTTTTGAGAATCGCTTTATGCACGTTCCTGAAATGAGAAGGCTTGGTGCTGATATTACAGTGAAAGGAAACTCGGCCATCGTAAAAGGTGGGATTCCTTTAAAAGGTGCACCAGTTATGTGTACGGACTTAAGGGCTTCTGCGGCCTTAGTTATGTCGGCCCTTTGTTGTGAAGGGGAGAGTGAAGTCCTTAGGGTTTATCATCTTGACCGTGGTTATGATAATCTTGATACCAAGCTTAAGAATATTGGTGCTAACCTAGAAAGAGTAAACGAGGAGATTTAGATGAGTGACTGTTTATTCTGTAAATTTGTAAATAAAGAGATTGAGACTGAAATCGTTTTTGAAAATGATAATGTCATTGCTTTCAACGATCTTTATCCTCAGGCGAAAAAACATTTTCTCTTCATTCACAAAAGGCACACCACTAATGTAAGTGAGCTTTCACAAACGGATGCAGATCAACTAAAAGATGTTTTTGAGGCGATTAGGGAGTTTACTGACTCTAATAGCCTAAGTAAGAATGGATTTCGTGTTGTAAATAACTGCGGCGCTCATGCTGGACAAACGATTTTCCACACCCACTTCCATGTATTAGGAGGCGAGCAACTTGGACACTTTGGCAGGTAGGCGCTTTACTCTATTTTGTAATTTGTAATCCATCAAAAAGGCTCTTTAAAAGGGCCTTTTGTAGTTTAGAGGGTGCAAAACTCTCGGCCATAATAATAACGGGACTATTATTAATTGATCCTAAAATGACGAGTTCTCCGTTCTCTTCATCAAAAGAGTGCACGTTGAAGTTTTGGGTAAATTGACCTTGGTAGTTCGTAAAGAGGGCATCTCCCAATTCCTTATTCTCTGTTGGGTTAGGAAGTTTCTTTCCCTCGATAACAACACGAATAAGTTGATTTTTCTCTGTATCTTTCTTGGCCTTTTGAAGGTGGTTGTAGGCCAGTTTTAGATTCTTTGTACCGAGATTATTTTTAAGGAGGTGCCACAATTCTTCAAAGAAAGTAGTTCTATCGTTTGGCCAAAGGCCTTTTAAGTGGTTGATATTTTCAAATAGGTTTTCAAGTAGGTTCAGGTTATTTTGAAGTACCCAGGCCGTTGTTACCTTTTTACTGAGGTCAGAGGCTTCTTGAAGCCCTAGCTTTTCAAATGTATCTGAATTAAGAATGTCTGAAGAGATAGGCTTAATAGGAGTGAATTTAGACTCTTTAGAAATCTTCTCAATAACTTCTTCATTATCTAAAAGCTCAGTTGGAACGAAAATAGTATCAGTCTCTCTATTTTCTAGTTCTTCGATCTCAAAAATTTGAGCTCTCTCGCTAGCGGCAGAGTAGTCATGGTACATAACCTGATTTTCGTTTTTTACAAAAGCAATTGATAAGTTCATGAATTTTCCTATTGTGTGTAATCTGATGCTGCAAAGTGGTATTTCCGACTGTCGCAGACTGTTATTCTAGCGAAATTAAGGCCTCTTTGAAAAGGCTTCTTTTGCCACCTAAGGTCTTTAAATGTCGAAAATGATAAAATAATCCTATGAGATTTTTGCTCTGCGTATCCATATTTCTTTTTTCGCATTTGTCTTGGTCCCAAGATGAACGGACCTTTCGTGAGCTCTTGCTAGAGAAGGCCAAAGAGGACAAACAGAGGAGTCAGCGCCCCGGTTATGACTTCTTGGCCCGAGGACATCGCTACT
>JBFHGF010000066.1:0-10667 GCA_041583335.1 Bacteriovoracaceae bacterium | reverse complement strand
TACTACTTACCGTCTGCCTCCTTTCTCTCATGGTTTTATTCAGTTATCGCATGATCCACTACTACAAAATGGGACAACAAAGAGAGAACGCCTATCTCTGCTTAAAAAGTAGCTTTGATATCCATATCTCTACTAAAGAAAAAATTCAATACGCCAATTATGCAATCTCTGCCGCCTTGGCCGCGATTGTCGCCTCTCTAGGATCAGCAACGGTCCAAGCAAAAAAGACGATTGACCTCATAAAGAAGCTGCAACTCTTCTTAGTTATTAAGAGTTTCTACAATATCTACTCTGACAAAAACTGTACGCTCGAACAAAAACTCATTCTTATATCTTTCACACCTATTTCCATGAACTGGAAGACGATGTCTATAAAGAGAACTCTTGGAACACTTGCCGATTTTAAAACAAAGAGAAGAAAGTTCTTCTATCCTTCTCAGTCCATAAAAGATTCTGATTTTTTTATAAAAGCAGAGGTCCATTACCTTTCTGGATTAAAACTTAAAAAGTCAAAGGAGTATGAACTTCAACTTCTTCCTCCCATCAATCAAGCAGAACTTAAGGCCATGGCGAGATCAACTTTCTCCGACTTTAAGGCATTTTTTACAAATCCAAAGGATTTGATGCTCAGTCTTTTGGAGTTGGCCCTATGAAACTGCTGTTGGTTATCCTTCTGCTTAATCTTTGCTTAATGATTAATTTACGTTTTTTAAAAGGAGCAAGACATTACCATGCAACCAAGTTTAAAAGTGAACAGCGATTTATCGAGTCTTGGAATGAGTAAACCTCATCTTAAACTCCAAAGAAATGGAGATGCACCAACCCTTAGTCCCAAAGAATTGTGGCAAAAGAAAGAGAAGGAGCTCAAAATCAAGGGCCTCATTCTCTTGATTGTAACCCAACTCTTTTGGGTCATGATCCTCTTCTCTGAAGATCAAGTTGCTCCCTTACAAACGACCCAAACAAAAGTTGAGGAAGGCCACGAGTTAATTAAACTTCCGGCGACGATTTACTCTCAAGTCCCTAGGGAAGGAAAAAAAATTGCCGTCACCCTTTTTCAGAAAGGCTCAAGTAAGACGATCGCTGCTTTTCTCAGAGGATTTGATGAAGACCCTATTGGAGACAGTGGAGTTAAGGCCATTTTAGAAGTACCTCAAAATCAACTTCACTTCATTAAAAGCAATACCAGATCATGGCAGGTTTTTCCTCCTATGATGAAACAAGTTCAAAAGCAAAGGAGTATCTATGAAATTAATTTCTAGAAGTTTAATTATGGCCAGTATCCTTTCTCTTCAAACGGTGAAGGCGATGCCTACGAAATACATGATCCTCTTTAGCGGCACTCCTTCTGAAGATTATAAAACCCTACTCAATAAATCTCTTTCCCAGACCCTTCCGGAATGGGAAGAGCTATCGAAATTCGAAAAAGGCAATCCTGGCTGCAAGCGTAGAAAGAAGTACTTGATTCAGTTTTGCCTGAAGGGAGATAAATTAACTTTGGTTCATCAAAATGAGAAGGCCTTAAAAAGAACGATTTCAAAGCTTATGGATATGCATAAGAGCGGAGAGATTAAGGATGAGTCTGAAATACTAAAGGCCTTCCAATAGGAAGGCCTTTCAGCATATATCAATACGTCTAAAAGACGATTAATTACTTGTCTGTTTTTTCTAAATGGATAGCAAACTTAGGAGTTGTTCCCTTGTTATTATTTTCTGCTTTTCTTCTTTTACCCATTTTGGTTTTTTTGTTGTCTCTTCTGTTTCTTGTTACACGAGTTCTTGAAACCATATCTCCACTCCTCTTTCAATTAAGCCAATTAAATCGCTATCTAACGGTTTGTACGGTCACAATAACGGATATATTTAAATCTTATCTACACGTAATAAGATTAAAGTTCTCCACTTGGACGAATAATAGTCCCGCTTTTGTACCTGACACGGCCATATCTGTCAAAGTATTATCGGCCATTTACCTCTTTGGGTATGTCTTTTCTTCAGCACCAATCTATGCTCAATCGAATAATCAGGAGGTTATCAATTTAGCGAAGGGAGAAATTAAAGAGATTATATGGGAGCCCCTGACACGATACACCATTGGAAATAAGGAAATTGTCTCGGTAAAGGTAATTAAAGATCAGAAAAAGGTTCTGATTAAAGGAAAACATCTGGGACTAAGTGACCTCATTCTCTGGGGAAAATATAATCAGAGGCGGCAGATACAAATCAATATCATCGATAAAAGGGCCCATCAAAAAATATACCTCCTCGCCTCACGGATCAAACAACTTGGCCTAAAGGTGAATGTCTTAGATAAGACCCTCTTTCTTAGCGGTGGTATCACTTCATTTGAGCAGTATCAGTCCCTCTTGAGCCTAAGAAATGAAGCCTCTAAGAATAAACTTGCACTTCATCTCACTGAAGTGGAAATCAGTAGGTCCCTTGAAAGAAAAGTCTTTACCCATTTTCTCAAAGAAATCATGGGACTTAACCTCACCATGCTCGACTGTAGTCCCAACGGTATTGCTATTGAATGCCAAGAACTTGGACATGAATCACTAAGAACATCTCGTGAATACCTCGACCAACAGTTCATTATTGACTGGATCCCTCAGCAAGGAGCACGGGCCATGAAGCAATATGAAGTACAACTTATCTTGCAGCAGTTTGAAAATCAGACCGGAGAGAGCTTTTCTCTGGGCCTCAATCGCTTAGAAGGTAATTGGGAAAAGATTTTAAGCGACTCTCCCCTCTCTCTTATTAAGAATAACAATGTCCATATTGAAGATAGTGAGTTCAAAACCTCGACTTTGGCCCAGCCCAAAATCATTGGCCGTTTCGGTGTACCAATTCAAGTTCAGGTGGGACAGGAGATCCTCTACACTCAGAATCTCGGCAATAACCTAGCTACTCAACAGTGGAAGTTTGCAGGCCTTGATATCGACATTAATCTATCGCCCGTCGCCGAGGGGATTTTAGTCAAATTTAAAAACTCTCTTTCCCAGCCAAGTGGCTCCATGATCACGAAGAGCTCTCAGTCCAGTTCTATTATTGTAGAAGAAGGAGAATCGAAGATTCTCTTTGATATTGGCTTTCAAATGAAGAAGACAGACCAATCGCGCTTTCCGGGACTCTCTTCCATTCCCCTATTTGGAAGCCTCTTTAAAAATAACTTTTCATCCTCAAGTTATAAGAACGTTCTTTGCATTATTAAAATTACCGAAATCTAGGAAATACTATGAATAATCTTCCCCACTACTACCACAATGATTCAGCTTTCTTTCACCAAAGAATAAAAAGTCATATCCTTGAAGAATTTAAAGAAAATCAGCAGTGTCCCAGTATAGATATGTGTATCCGCTATATTATAGGACTAGGCTACGAACTAGAGGAAGAGTTGATTCATTCACTCACCTTGTGGTTGGAACACATCCTCCATCTTAGGTTTATTCAAGAAACAGTAGAGAAATTTGGTGCTGGAAAAATCGAAGAAGTGATTGTTCACAATGCAACTTGGATCCAGTACTTTGGGCTCGAAAGGAATGAATTCTATGGACAATCTCTTTCCTCAGAAGATTATCAATTTGCCCTAGAAATTTTCTGTCTTTCTTCCAAAATCCTTTGGAATGAATCAGCACCTTTTCAAAGTTTTCAAGTCTCTCTCTGGGGAGAAACGTGGCGGGCCACTTTAGTGCATTCCCACCTCACGGCCGCTCAAGCCTCTAAACTTTTTCTACGTTCACAAAAAAAGCAGAGCTTTGAATTTGAAAATTTTAATATTACAGAAGGTCAAAAAGAATTCTTGCAAAACCTTATCAATCAAAAGAAGAATATTGTTGTCTGTGGTCCGACAGGGTCTGGAAAAACTTCATTTCTGCGAACCTTACTCTCTCATGTGCATGAAAGAGAGCATATTACTCTCTTAGAAGACACACACGAAATTCTCTTAGATTCTCCCTTTGTTACCAAATTACTCGCAACCGAAAGACCTGGCGAGACCTTAAAGGATTTTTGTCAGTATGCACTCCGACTAAGACCAGATCGGATCGTCCTGGGAGAAATAAGATCGGCTGAAGTGGTACCTTTTCTTCTTTCTATAAATACTGGTCACGGAGGGATGATGGCATCCCTTCACGCCAATTCCTGTATAGATGCCATTCATAGACTTTGCCTACTCTTCCAAATATATGGAGGAGAAATTGGAGTTAACTATAATGAAGTTTTGAAACTCGTTTGCCAGGGAATTGATTTCATTGTTCATCTTAACCATAAAGAAGTAACCGAAATTATGGAAGTCAAAGGATGTGAAGGAACGACGCCTTTCTACCAGACTTGGAATTAATAAATATCAATAAATAGCACCTAATTTTTATCTAGGATTTGTTTTACCTCCCATGTTAAAATCCTTCTATGTCCTTAAATAGAGAAGCCATTAAGAACGATTTTTGGGAGAATGGATTTGTAAAAATCGAAAATTTCTACCCCATTGATTTGATCGAAGAAATTAAAGCTCAGCTTTTACGAGAGCTGAAAGCTAACCTTCGATCAATTCCAAATTCAGATAAAAAGTTTAGGGATGAAAAAATTGAGTTCATAACTGAAGTACAAAGAAACTTTTCTCCGCAATTCGAAGCACTCTTTCAAAAATCAGATCTTGCGAAAATAATAGAAGAGCTCTTTGGGACGTCAGGCCTGCTCCATGTTAGCGAACTTATTCTAAAGCGTAGAAAAATTGGTTTCGCCTACAGAGACCATCAAGATGATTTCTATTTTTGTGTCAAAGGACACGAAGGGATCAATGCTTGGACACCTCTCGATGAGGCCAGTGAAGAAAATGGTGGCATCTACTACTACAAAGGCTCCCACAGGGATGGGCTGCTTGACCATAAAGAAGTGGGTCCTAAGGACTATAGCTGCCACGATTTGGCCCAGTCCTACGAGAAAGTAAATGTAGTGGCCAATCCAGGAGATCTCTTACTTCACCACTGCCTTACCATTCATGGGAGTCCCCCTAATATTTCAGACAAGAGAAGAATTGCCGTTTCAAGAGTCTATAGACCACAGGGGGCATCTCCAGATACGGGCAGGGCCAATTTACGCAGAAAGCAAGATATCTCAACTGTGCTTAAGTACAAATGGGGTGAGGAAAGCAAGTCATGAAAATTGCTCTGGCCTTTCTTCCCTCATGGCTGCCCTACACTCCTCCCCTTGGTATTGCGACGGTTTCGGCTTTTCTTAAACAAAAGAACTACAATGTTACCGTTTTTGACGTGAATGCAGAGATCCACCATAAGCTCCCCAGTGAAAAACAAGTATACTGGAAGATGGACCGTGCAGAGTCTTGGATGAAAATGGATGAATACAAAGAGACTATTCATCCCTTTCTTTCTTCAGAGCTTATTAAATATGCAAAAAAAATTGCCCTGCAAGATTTTCAGGCGCTTGGTCTTTCCATCTACTCGAGCAATTACTTTCCGTCTCGAAACCTTGTTCATATTATCAAAAAAATAAACCCTTCGATTAAGATTTTCTACGGTGGTCCAGGAATCGACGCAACACTGGTTGAAAATGACTTAAAAGAAGGCCTGATTGATGGTGCCGTCTTTGGCGAAGGTGAAATCGGGGTACTCGATCTTCTTGACTACTTTCAAGGCAAGAAAGATTTTCAGGAGTGCTCTGGTATTATGGCATTCAATGCAGAAGGAAATATTGAAAAAAGAGTCGCCCATCCGTTAATCAAAATGAAAGAGTTGCCGCGTCCCGATTTTTCGGCCTTCAATCTTTCTCACTACTTTGATAAAACTTTGGCCATTGAATTCAGCCGCGGCTGTATTGCCAATTGTACCTTCTGCTCCGAAACCAATTACTGGGTCAGTTTTCGCACCAAGACAGTAGATCAAATCGTTGAGGAATTTAAATATAATGTAGAAACATATGACATCCATCATTTTCGAGTGGTTGACTCCTTAATGAATGGCAACATGAGGTTTCTAAAAGAGCTATCTCAAAGAATCATT
The DNA here is from genome assembly GCA_041583335.1 of Bacteriovoracaceae bacterium. Classification (GTDB taxonomy): domain Bacteria; phylum Bdellovibrionota; class Bacteriovoracia; order Bacteriovoracales; family Bacteriovoracaceae. Next base: position 4,653 of record JBFHGF010000066.1, on the reverse strand, counting down.
GATTCGGGTATTGAAGTTTACTGGCATGGTTTCTGCCGTATAGACCCAAAGCTCAATGATGAGGTCCTCGATCTAATGTATCGGGCAGGATGTCGAGGAATTATTTTTGGACTTGAGACCGGATCACAGAAAGTTCTCAACCTAATGAATAAGAAAGTAAATATAAAAGATCAATACCATGTCGTCAGAAATACCCATAAGCATAAAATTAAGGTTTATAGTGAAATTTTAGTCGGATTCCCCGGAGAAAATATCTTCGACTTTTTTCTCACCATGAAAATGCTGTGGAGTCTACGAACTAGTATCACTGGTGTTTCTACCGGATCTCCTATGTCTGTTGTTAAAAATTCAGAGGTCTATGATAAGCCTGAAAAATTTGGAGTTATAAAATCTTCGAATGGATGGAAGACGGAGCAAGGATTTAATAATCCTACAACTCGAAGAATACTCTTCCTTATTATAAACTGGTGGGCAAAGTTTCTACGTTTTGAACTATAGTGCAGAAAAGAACATCTTTAAGGGAATATAAACTCTTCTCGCCCAGTCCCTCTCATTGTGATCACCATAGGCAAAGACTTTATAAACGAGCTGTTCTTGATCGAGATAGGAATCATTTCGTAGTAGGTTATGGAACTCTTTAGCAGAAGGGGCATACTTCTTATCGTAACCAAAGTCCCCATGATCGAAGTAGAAAAATATTTTCTTATCAAAAGGTTTTAGTGAATCTTTTAAATATCTGAATACGGCCCTATTATGGATGAAAGCAGGAAAAGACAGTCCCGCAGCCTTTGAAAAAGTCTTGGGATAACTTGTTAGCATTTCAAAAGAGATGAGGGCCCCCATGCTAGATCCCAACAAAAAGGTATCAGAGGACTTCTCACTCACTCTATAATTTTCACGAATATAAGGCATCACCACTTCGATAATATCTTTACTATACTTCTTTCCCGTCCTTGAAAAATCATATTCGTCATAGCGAAGGGTATTATCACTAGATATTCCCACAACAACCACAGGTGGAATCTCTCCCTTTTCAATTAAGTCATCAAGGGTGTGGGCCAAGTCCCAAGTCGTTCCAAAGGTACTATCTTCGGCAAAGAAAAGGTTATTCCCATCATGGGCATAAATAATAGGATAACGTTTATTCACGTCCTCTTTATATTCTCGAGGGAGGTAAATATAAAGATTCTTCCTGTAACCTAAGTTGGGAAAATAAAACCCTTCAATTTTTTTTACTCTCTTCATTTGGGTCGTGAGGTTTCCCAAGTCTTTCCAGTTTTCTAAATTTAAAACAACCTCTGACTTTGAGGCATCAATTGAAGTATTCTCCCAAGCATCTCCATTGGCACCTGCGGCCTCTGTATCCCAAGAACCACGAGTAACCTTCAATAGAAGAGAAGACGCCTTCATTTCAACTTTTCCCCTATAGAGCCGATCTCCTAATCGCTCCAATTTTTGGCAATCAGGTCTCCATTTGCAAGCAAGAGAATTCGTTAAATAGAGAGTATCCTCACTTGAGGTTCGATAAGGTGCCTTCACAACCAAGCTAACTTCTTTCGCATAGGCTACGTAAGTATTTAAAATAACGAGTACTGAAAAGAGGATAAGAGCTTTTATCATATCGTAGGATTTACCAAAGGAAGAGGCCTTTGTCTTTGCCAAACTTTCGTAATGCTCCTTAAGATTTCGGCTATTTAAGCCGATAAAAGCATGAGAATAAACGAAGGAAATTAATGAAGTCGACCCCATTACTCATAGCTCTAACACTCTTTTGCACAGTTCTCAATTTAGAGTCCTGTCAGTGTCCGCTACCTCGAGGCCATCAAAAAAGAGTGATTGCACAAGAGCACTATGAGCATCGAACGGGGTCTAATATTTCCCCGAATCGAACGATTGAAAGTTTAGACGTTGATTTTGAAGAAGAAAAGGTAGTTAAGCTCTCTCATGCTCGAGTCTTAATTGCTGACTACGAGCTTCTTCGAAAAGACTTCCCGGTTCTAAGGGAGCTTTCCAACCCCGAAGTAGACCAGTGGCTCATTGACCAAACAGGATATATCAGTATCCCTCAAGCGCAACAACATGTCGTCAACACAGCAATCCCCACTCAAAATATTGAGAGGTCTGCCTATCGGCCCAGAAGATATAATAGGGCCATTATTTTTGATGCTCAAAATCCAAAACATTTAGATGAGTCCATGGGTCTTCTTGATGTCAAAGGAACAGGAGCTTTAGCACCGGCCCAAAAAGATCATGGCAACGGGGTTGCCACACTCGGAGAAGTCATCCGAGAGTTTATTTATGAGCGCGTAATGCGAGAGGTGGTCTATGATGCTCAAATTGAAAACAAAATTGCAGGCTCCTATGCCGTTATTGACCCTGGGTTTGATGTCATTCATGAAGATGGTAGCCGCTCCCCTGCTGGATACTATATTCGCCAGGGGCATGATCGTTGGGTATCCAATAATTCCCATCGCAACGATTGGCTTGATCAAACCGATCGCGATCGTCTGCAAAAGATTTTTAGAGAGTATGGACTTGATCCCAATACTAATATTCAAGGAACTAAGAACAAGAACATCTTTGACTTTGGCCACTTTGTTGTTCGAGATGATATGAGAGAAATCGATCCCGAAAAGCAAATATCTTTTGAGGCTTGGGGTTATGATAAGTCCATTCGTGAAGATCGTACGGATCGTTGGTTCTATTCTAAGAGGGATAACCCTTGGAATTGGTCTCATGAACTTGCTGATGCTTGGAGAAGAGGAGATGCTGACCGTCATAGTGTCTGGCTTCACTATGAAAATATGGTACGCCCCTTTGTTCAAAAGGTTGAAGCACGTAACCTAGGAAATCAAAACTGTGTCCAGAACGTAAGAAACGTTCTTTCCCCTTGAGTTAAATCATCTTTTCAATAACGTCATTAAGATCTTTGGCCGGAATATAGTAGCGGATATAGTGGTCCGTTTTTTCCAAGATAGGATATTCCCGATCTTTTAGCCCTGTTCCCAGCTGAGTGAGAACAACTCCATCGGCCCTATTATCGATGCATAGGGCATAGCCACCCTCTTCAGGACATGGTTCTTCAGAGATTAGACTTCCTTTAAGTTCAGGCTCTTTCGTACACTTTACCCAAAGCTTAATCCCCTTTGAAATTAAAGGAGCCATAGTTTCGGGGTAGAGAACCTTGGCACCAAACTTTGCCATCAAACTTGCCTGCTCATAACTTAGAAAATCGATCACTTTTGCTTGAGCAGTGATACGTGGATCACATGAAAAGACGCCGGCCACATCTGTCCAGATATAGACCTCTTCGGCCCCAATGGCTTCGGCAAATAGAGCAGCTGAGTAATCAGAACCCTCACGCCCTAAAGTTGTGATGTCACCATCCTCATTGGAGCCAATATAGCCCTGGGCCACATAGAGTCTATCTTCTTGAAAGCACTCATTTTTAAATTGGTCCAAGCTCCCTTTTATATAATGAGCTCCCCCGTAATTAGAATCTGTCTTGAGATAGTCATAAGACTTAACAAATTCAACTTTGCGCTCTTTCAGATCGACAAGATTGACAAGGTATTTATAAAAGAGAGTGGTTGAGAAACGCTCACCAAAACTTAAGGTTCGATCTCTAAACTTCCCTTCACTCTTCTTGGTCTCTTCGTTCCAGGAGCTAATGAAATTAAGAAATTCTTCAAAGAGTTCTTCAAGAGCACTACACTCATCGCCTAAGAGTTCCATGGCAAGAATACGGTGTCTCTTAATGAGATCATTGGCCAAGCTCGACAACTGATTCGTCTTTCCTTGCTCCATAAAAGAGCTAAAAAGAAAATCCAACTCATTGGTTGTGTTGTAGGTAGCAGAAAGGATAACAAGAGAGATATGAGGATTGCGCTCAATAATCTGAGCACAATTTTTCATATTTTCCGCATCTCTAACGGAGCTTCCTCCGAACTTGGCAACGATCATAGATCATTAATCCCTTTTGAGTTTCTTGTAAGAAATACGTTTAGGTTCTAGGGCGGCATCACCAAGGCGCTTACGCTTGTCCTCTTCGTACTCGGAAAAGTTACCGTCAAACCATACCACTTGAGAATCACCTTCAAAGGCAAGAATATGAGTAGCAATTCTATCAAGGAAGAAACGGTCGTGGGAAATCACAACAGCACAACCTGCAAAATCAACAAGCGCCTTTTCAAGGGCCTGAAGCGTATTCACATCGAGGTCGTTGGTAGGCTCATCGAGAAGAAGAACGTTTCCTTCTTCTTTTAAAGTACAGGCCAGATGAACGCGGTTTCTCTCCCCACCAGAGAGTTCAGAAACTTTCTTCTTTTGATCTTCACCCGTAAAGTTAAATTTTCCAATGTAGGCCCGAGCATTAACTTCTTTATTTCCCAGTTTAATGAGCTCTGTTCCCCCAGAGACCACATCGACAATTGTTTGGTTAGGATCAAGCTCACGGCCTTGATCAACATAGGCAAGCTTAACGGTATCACCAATGCGAAAGGTTCCTTCATCAGGTTGTTCCTTGCCCATGATCATCTTAAACATGGTAGTCTTACCTGCACCGTTAGGACCGATAATCCCAACGATCCCCCCTGCAGGAAGTTTGAAGTTTAAGTCTTCATAGAGAACCTTATCACCGAAGGCCTTCTTCAC
>JBFHGF010000065.1:0-10801 GCA_041583335.1 Bacteriovoracaceae bacterium | reverse complement strand
TGGGGCTCGGATCGAAACTATTGGAGAAAATAAGAACTGCCTCTTTTGCCATCGGGCGCGTCTTTATGGCAAGCTGGGATTGAGTTTTGGAAACCGCAAATGGATCGCTGCTATCTTTGGTGGTGGTTCACTTGATTACTCCACTTACTTTAAGCGCTATTTTCAACTAAGTGCTAATGCCGAAGCTTTTGGTGGCCGTGCCTTTTCTTGGGGTAAGGTCATGCTGGGAGTGGATGCTTACTTTAATGCTGAAGAATATGATAATGACTTCTATCAAGAAGTCTTTGCTCGTTTTAACTTCTCGATCTCAAAGAATCATGAATTTAGAGTTGAGGGGTCACAATATCTGCATGGAAATAAGTTTCAACGTGTATCGGATCGCTTTAGTGCGCAGTGGGGGTTCTACTTTTGAAGTATCTCATTTATATAAGTCTATTTCTGATGAGCTCTTGTACTCATTTGTTCTTTCAACCCTCTCGCTACCTTTATTCGCGCCCTGAAGATTTAAACTTAGAATATGAAAATCGAATGATTGAATCAAAGGACGGAACACGTCTACATAGTTGGTATTTTCCTGCCCAAGGTAAAAATCCCAGTAAGGGACTGGCGGTTCTCTTTCACGGTAATGCCCAAAACCTCTCTGCCCACTACTTGGCCTTAAGTTGGATGGTCCGCCACCGTTATGATGTTTGGGTGTGGGATTATCGGGGCTATGGTCTCAGTCAAGGAGAGGCCCAAAGTGCAGGAGTTTATGAAGATACTCTGGCCGCCCTGTCCTTTGTTCATGAGCTTATCGAAGAAAAGCGCAAGAGAGATAAGGAGCAAAAGTTAATCCTCGTCGGTCAAAGTCTTGGAGGTAACCTCTTGATGAAGGCCCTTGAAGATTCCCCCTATCAAAAAGATGCTGACTTCTTGGTTCTCGACAGTACCTTCCTAAGCTATAAAGAATTGGCCCGCGATAAGCTGGCGAGTGTGTGGTTTCTTTGGCCCATCCAGCACCTCTCTTATGTTTTAATTTCTGATGGATATTCACCGCAGGATAATCTTGCAAAAATTCAAATCCCTACCTTAGTGATTCATGGGGAAAAGGATCATGTGATTCCCTTTCACTATGGAAGAGAAGTCTATGAGTCCCTTAAGACGCCAAAGAAATGGTTTTGGGAAGTAAAAGAGGGGACACATATATCCACCCTCGGTTCTGGTAAGGGTGGATATGAAGAGAAATTAGTTAAATTAATTGAAAAAAATTAAAATGAAGAACGAATCCTACTTTTCAATCGCAGGACAACTCATCATTTTGATTTTCTCATTGAGAGTGTCATAGTTTACATCTCCGGCCAATCCTTTTTCATTCTTTTGGTACCACTCGGGAGATTGATCGGGGTCGTGGCAAGTTAAGCATTTATCCTGCATATCAATCTTTCTTTGTGAAGCATTGGCGTTGAAAGGATTATTGTCAAAGGGGTGTTCGGGGTGCTTGCTATGGCAATTGAGGCACTGAACATTGGCAAAGTTGTGGGTAACATTTTGCTCTTTATCTACTTTTGCCCACTTTTGAGCGATCACACGGCGGGCTTCTGGTTTTAATTTTCTTACGGACTCAATCTTCTGCTTTCCAAAGGATTCATCAATGGCCTGCCAATAGGAGGCAAGAAGCTTTTTGTGGGTTTGGGTATCTGGAGTTTGGGTGTTGCCTTCATCATCGACAGAGTTGAACTCAACGATGTGGTTTACATTGGCATAGCCTTTTTCTTCTTGGAGTCCGAGGCTATGGCACTTTACACAGGTTAAATTATTTTCTTCTTTTACTTGGCGAAGGGTTTCATAGGCGATGGCATGAGGGGTGGATTGCCAGAACTGTCCTTGGGCCTCGTGGCATTCAATACAGGTATTGGCCGTGGCATAGCGAAGAGTTGAGGGGTCTACGGGACCTTGGGCCTGCTGTTCAGAGATTTGAATCTTCGAGAGTGACTCTTTATGCTTGTCGATAAAAGCGAGAAAAGGGTTGGGCTTGAGTTCATCTTTGGCCTCATCTCTAATCTCATGGATTTGATAGCTATCTTTATTCTTATCTCCAGTGAGATCAAAAGTAATATGCCCGATATAGTGGTTACGTGACAGAACTTGAACTAATTTGGTTTGGCCTTCTTCTTGGGGAAATCGAAGAAAGTTCATGGTATGGGCACCAATAATCCAATCAATATTTTGGAAGTGCTTGGCAAGTTCAACATCGTGGTTAATTCCCTGGTGGGTGACCACTACTAGGCGATGAAATTTATTTTGAGGATCATAGGCCTTTTCTTCTTTCATCTTCGTGATTACTGCAGCAAGAGACTTGCTAGGTTCTAGGAAGTCCTTTCTCACGGTTGTAGGAAGAATAGAGGGTTCAATGAGTCCAGTGATAAATACTTTATGAGGACCTTTTTCAAAGATAACAAATTCTTTGTGGGGGATTTTAAGGTCGGGCACAAGGTTGGCGATCAGAAGGTTAACCTTTGTGGTGTCTGTGATTTTCTTTAAAAACTCAAAACCTTTGGCGAAGTCTTGATCGCCCGGAACCCAGTAGCGTAGCCCTACATCCGATAGCCCCTTGGCCAACTCTTCGGCATTAAAGGTCGTACTCTTTTCAACGGATTCGGGAATATTAAAGGCAGGAAAGAGAGTATCTCCACTATCGATATAAACGACTTGCTCCTCTTTTTTGATTTTATGAATTTCACCGGCCACTTGAGCAAGTCCGCCGAGAGGGTAGTGGCGACATCCGCAAGGATGGGTTTCACCGTTTATGTTGTGGGAGAAGACGATGCCAAATTTAGCTTGATCGAGTCCAACCACTTCTTGGGTGGGGTCACCGAATTTTTCCAATAGGTAGGAGCAACTTGAAAGAGAGGCAATCGCGGTCAGTGAAATAAAAAAGGCCATGCTACGCATGGCCTGAAAATGAAAGCTCATTATTAATCCTTAATTTAAAGTTGCTGAAGCATCTTCTTTGCCTGCGCCACTTGTTTGGCATCAGGAAACCTAGAGATCAACTCATTCAAAGCTTGCTTCGCTTCTTCATTTTTATTCATTCGTTTCAATGTTTTGGCCAAAAACATTAGTCCGTTCTTATTATACCCTGTTTTCGGAAACTCGGTGAATAAACGGGAAAAATAGGCCAATGCCTTATCGTTTTCCTTGTCCATATAGGCGATCATTCCTAGGTTATGGACGATTCTGGCCTTTCTGCTCTCAGAAAATTTCTTATCGACCAAAGTAAGGAGGATGCCCTTGGCATCTGCATACTTTCCTCGGCGGTAGAGGGACATGGCCTGATCATAGGGGGACTGCTTTTTTACAGGTTTACTTTTTTTTTGAGAAATTTTCTTCAAAGTACCCAATACTTCTTGGATATACTCTTTTTGAGCGGTCATTTCTTTATGAAGAGAGTCGAGAGACTCCGTTTGGTTGGACTGAGTGGTCTCAAGAATCGTGAGTTTCTCTTCTAAAGTTTTAATTCTTTCACTAATGGTGACGTTGGTAGTGTGCTGAGTTTCTTCAATATTCCCAGACAGGTTATTGAGACGATCTTCAATCCCTTGGAGACGAACCGAGAAATCGGCGTTGAGCTTTTGTCCATCTTGCATTTGCATAGACATGTTATCGATCATTTGTTCGCGAACAATATCTTCACGGGTTTTACAGCTGGCAAAAAAACTTAATGATACGACGGCGGCAAGGGCCAGAGATTTCTTGGCTAACATAGATTTCCTTATCCTTGTGAAAGACTTAAAAATTTCTCTTTATATAATATAATACTATATATTTTCCAGGGCCTTCTTACGAATGGAAACGTACTCGGCCTTTTCTGAAAACTTCTGAGATAGGATAGCGTATTGTTTGGCCTTATTGAAATACTTTCTTTTGTATGATGATTTGGCCTTGAGGTAGTAGTACTCGGCCTTGCGATAGAGACCTGGGGCGAGGGTTTGAGCGTTGGCCTCTTTAGCAGCGACAAATGCACTTTGGGCCATTCTCATTTCTAGCTTGGGGCGGGTAGTGGTGAGACCACACGCCCCAAATGTTATCACTAGAATTAAAATAGAGACGGATTTAATGAAAGTTTTAAAGTTGTACTTATTCACGTTCGCTATTCCGTCCCTTTATGCACTAATTACTTAGCAGTAACTACGAAGTTTGCACGTCTATTTTGTGACCATGCAGACTCATCGTGACCAAAAGCGATTGGTCTTTCTTTACCAAAAGAAATAGTAGTGATTCTTGAGCTGCTAACACCCATAGATACAAGGTATTGCTTAGCTGCTTGAGCTCTTCTTTCACCAAGGGCCAAGTTGTACTGAACTCCACCTCTTTCATCGGCATGACCTTCAATTTGAACTTCTACAGAAGGGTTCTCTTTAAGAAAGTTAGCGTTTGAGTTAAGGGCATCTCTTGTACTTGAAGTAAGTGAAGAACTGTTGAAGTCGAAGTAAACAGTGGAAAGAGTTCCTGCTTTACCCGAATCAGAGTCACCATTAAGTTCAAGATTCATACCTTCGCTACCCATATCTTGATCTTGAGTAGTTACACCGCTATCTGTAGCTCCTGCATCTTTCTTGCTCTGTGAACCACAGCTAGTAAGACCAAAAGTCATGAGTAGGGTTAAAATTAGGGCCGTAAGTTTAATTGGGCGCATCTGCTTTCTCCTTTTAGTGAATAACTTATTTTTAAATTGAGTTATCTTAACTGTTTAATTCTATTATGGATTTTATTCGTCTGATTATAAAGGAAAAAAGTCATGCTTCAAGGACTAGAAAAGTCTACCTTTGAGTTAAAGTGCAATTAGTGGAGTTAGATCGTCGGGATACTGAGCGTTAAATAGATTCATTTTAGTTGGTAGTGAGTATTCATTTATAGTCGACATTATTTCTACATATATGACTTATATCAGTTTTTACAGTTGGTTTGCGGTTATAATTCTTGCTTATGGATGCAAAGAATTTTCTAAGAAGTATTGAACGAGAGGCCATTGTTGCTTATACCAACAAAGATGGAATCATCGAATATGTTAACTCTAACTTTTGTCAGATTTCAGGTTACTCAAAAGAAGAGTTGATTGGTCAAGACCACCGTATTGTTAATTCAGGGTATCACAGCTCAGAATTCTTTAGAGATATTTGGAATACCATCCTTTCTGGAAAAGTTTGGGTTGGGGATATTTGTAACCGAGCAAAAGATGGCAGTATTTATTGGGTCAATAGCACGATTTCTCCCTCGATTGTAAACGGAGAGATCGTCGGTTTCTATGCAGTACGAAATGATATTTCTCTGCAAAAGGAGTTGGAGGCGAGAAATGCTGAACTCAGTCGGCTCTCTGATGAAATTCAAAATATCGCCAATATTGGTGGTTGGTCTTATATCATTGAATCGGAAAAGTTCATTGTTACTCCACAAGTGAAGAAGATCCTTGGGGTGCCCGAAAACTTATCCCTTCGTGTAAGGGATCTCGATGAATTGAGCACGGGTAAAAATCCTCTGAAATATACAGACTTTATTAAGACGGTCATTGAAACTGGTGAGTCGAATACTAGAACTTTTAAAATGATTTCTCTTAAAGGTATCGCCACTTGGATTAAAGCTACGGCATCACTCGTTCTTGATCCACTGGGGAAACCCTTGAAAGTGACGGGAATTTTTCAAGATATTAGTGCCATTACTATTGCCGAAGAGCAGGCCGAGTTAGAGAGAAGCAAATCGATCCACTCTGCAAAGCTTGCTTCTATTGGAGAGATGTCTTCTTCTATTGTTCATGAGATGAATAATCCCATTGCCAGTATTCAGGCCAATGTTCGTATGATGAAGCGATTGGACGATATTGATGAAATCCATTCTCGTCTTGAAAAAGTAGAGAAGCCGGTGGATAAACTTATTAAGCTTGCAGAAAACCTCAGGCAGTATTCACGTGGTCATAAAACCATGAGGCAGCAGATTGTTTGTGATGTTAAAGAACTGGTCGAAAACACACTTGTTTTTCTAGAGCATAGATTCAATTACTCTAGTATTGATATGGCACTGGAAATTGAAGAAGGGCTAAAAATCCTTTGTGATCCTTCAGAGATTGAACAAGTTATTGTGAATCTTCTCAATAATTCCATCGACTCCATTGAGAAGTTGAGGACGCGCTGGGTGAAGATAGAAGGGCGAAGAATTAAAGACAAAATCTGCTTATCTTTCATTGATAGCGGAGAAGGGATTCCCAAAGAAGTGAGGGATCATATCTTTGACTCTTTTTTCACCACCAAAGATCGTGAAAAGGGAACGGGACTAGGCCTTGGAATCGTTAAAGACATTATGACCCATCATAATGCAACGATTTATGTTGATGCTGATGATCCTAATACTAAATTTGTGTTAGAATTTAAGTCCGTCTAAGATCCTTTTGCCGATTCAATGCTCTTTTTCTTGTTCTAAACGTCATACTTTTTGCTAAGATTCCTCATAATTACACCTATATGTAATTTAAAATGAGGAGAATCTTTTGCGCCTATCGTCGACGCCAATCAAGAGCTGGATCATTGCTCTTCTTTCTTTGAATTTTTCTGTGGCCCACGCAGCACCTCGTCCATCTGGAGTGATTAATCAGTTGCTAGAGAAAGTAACCGCTAGTGCCTATTCTCTAAAGGCCGTGGAGAGCACTAATCTCGCCAATCAAATTCTGCTTGATGCTGACCTTTTTGTCTTTGAGCCCACGGCCTTTATTCGTGGTAGCTACTCCAATCAAGATATCATCCCCACATCACCTTTTTCTGCGGCTAACTCTAAAGTGAAGGAATATGAACTGGGAGCAAGTAAGTTGTGGAGCTCAGGTATTCAGTCGGATCTTACCTATCTCTACCAAGATAGCGCTACGAGCTTTCCCTCTCGTTCCGACTTTATCTTTCAATCTCCAAAGGTTCAACTCACATTGAGTACCGGAATATTTAAGGACCTGATCTATAATCGCTATAGTCATTTAATAGAAAATCAAAAACTATCCAAGAAGGCATCGGCCCTTAATTCAAAGATTGATAAGAAAGCGGTGGTGATTCAATCTCTGCTCGATTTTTCAGCTTTACTTGAACAAGAGCAATCCCTAAGTCTACAGCAAGAAATTTGTAAACAGACTCGTACTCAGGCCAAGCACTTAAAAGTGAAGAGGCAGAGAAAATCCGTATCTCAGCGTGAGTACTTATTGGGGATGAAGGAACTGACCAATTGCTTGGCCAATATCGATAACTTGGAAAAGAACCTAACGGAGGCGAAGGAGAGTTTTGAAGCCAACTACAATCTCACTTATGAGGAATTCAAAGGAATTGACACCGATGAACTCTTTAAAGAAGCTGAGGCCCTCTACGTTTCCATGCATTCAAACCGTAAGGACCTTGATCTCACTAACCAAGATGAAATCAAGAGCCTTGATTTGCAAATTAATGCTCTTGAATCGAAACAGTCGCAGTTGGATGCAGAAGCTCAAACCGACTTATCTCTTGAAGTTCGCTCCGGTCTATCGGGAATTGGCAATAGTTTTTCCGATGCCAATAAAGATGTGACAGAACTGGATTACCCCTTTGTTTACCTTGGTGTGCGATTGAACCTCCCACTTAAAGATAGACAGGCCGTGGCCCAGGCCAGTGCCAACCGTTACCAACTGCAGGCCAATCGCTATCAGCGCGATCTTTTGAAGAAGCAAAAAGATTTCCGCTTTCAAACACTAGAGAAAACTCTTGTTACCGACTTTGAAATTTATAAGAAGTATAAACAAACGGTATCTCTTTCCCAGAGTGTAATTAAAGAGGGGAGAAAGGATTTTCTTAATGGACGTTTGGACTTTAACGATCTGACTGAACTCAATAAGAGCTTGATTACCGATCAAAGAACGCTTTCGTCTCACCGTATTCAGTTGATTGTCCGTGTTGTTGAGTATCTCGACTTTTATCAATTCTTTGACCATTACTTGAAGTAGGCCATTGTTATGAAGTTTTTAGAATTCCTGCAAAAGAATAAATTATTTGTTCACTATCTCTCTATCGTTACCATCATTGTTGGTGCGGTGGTTATGTTCAATATGCAAAGAGAAGCTCGTCCCAATGTGGATTTTAATCGTGTGGCCATCGCCGTGGCCTATCCCGGAGCCTCTCCAAATGACATCGAAGAATTGGTGATTGATCCGATCGAAGAGAAAATTGCTGAAGTCGATGGGATTGAAGAGTACCGCTCAGTAAGTTATGTGGGCGCGGGATCTATTGCGGTAATTATTGATGATACCTATCCCAACCCTTCAGAGATTGTCGATGAGCTTCGTCGTAAGATATCTGAGGTGAACGATCTTCCTGTTGAAGTTGACGATCCTATTGTCACAGAAATTAAGGCCAGCAATATTCCTGTGCTCAATATCGCTATGTTTGGAGATGTGAGTGCCTACGATTTCAAGATGGAGTCAGAGAAATTTAAGGATTTTCTTCAGCAGCAAACAGGTGTTCAAAGTGTGGACTACTCGGGCATCGGTGATCTGCAAATTAAAATCAAAGCTGATCCGGCGAAGTTAGACCAATTTGACATCACACTTGCAGAAGTACTTTCGAAACTTTCTTCTTGGGTGAAACAAAAACCAGGGGGGCTCTTTGAAAATACAAATCATGTGGCCAACCTCACTATTGGTTACGATTTTAATGAGATTGAGCAGTTGCAAAATTTCGTGGTTCGCTCCAATGACTACGGCCAAAAAGTTCTGCTTAAAGATATTGCCGATATTAAGTTTGAATTAGAACGCCTCCAGACAGGATCGATTTTTGGTCATCAAGATGCCGTTCTCTTTACGGCCGTTAAGAAGCCCTTTGATGATTCTATTCGTGTTGTCGATGGATTAAGAGAGGCGATTACAAAGTATCAAGGTGGTCTTCCAGCCGGTTTGAAATTAAAGATGTATGAAGATCAATCTAAGAGGATTCGCGATAAGTTGAAAATTGTAATTTCCAATGCTGCCTCTGGGTTGCTTTTGGTATTGATTATTCTACTTATTTTTCTTGATTGGCGCTCGGCCATAGTTACCTCTGTGGGAATTCCGGTTGCGGTTCTGGGAGGAATCGCCCTCGTTTATTTCTTGGGCAATACAATGAACTCTCTAGTGGTGGTGGGGATCATTATTGTGCTAGGGATGCTGGTGGATGATGCCATTGTGGTTTGTGAAAATATCTACAGCTATATCGAAAAGGGATGGCATCCCATTAAGGCCTCTGTGAAAGGGACATCTGAGATTGCTCTTCCGGTAATTGCTTCAGTTTTGACGACGGTTTTTGCCTTCCTTCCCATCGCTTTTATGAAGGAAATTATCGGGCAATTCCTTAGAGTAATTCCTATTACCGTAATTGCAATGCTTGTGGTGTCGCTACTTGAGGCCCTTTTGGTTCTTCCCATTCACGCTGAAGAAATCATGAAGCCTAAGAAAGAGAAGAAGAAGCACTTCTTTGATAAATTTGAAAAGGCCTACGCTCGCTACCTTGAATGGAGTATCTCAAAGCGTTGGATTCTTTTGGCCATCATTTCGATCTTCTTTGTTCTCTCTGGTATCCAGGGCAAGAAGATTTTTGAGCGCTTTAGCCTCTTTCCCGCGGAAGGCCTAAATGGTCTTAGTGTGCGCCTAGAGCTACCAAAGAATACACCCCTTTATAAGACGCGTGCTCAGGCCCGCGTGCTTTCAGAAAAGCTGGAGGAAGTTTCAGAGGGAACTTTTGATAATATCTACACCAACCTTGGACAGGTAACCACTGGAGGGAATGCTGGTTCTCGCCAGTATGGAGCCCACCTTGCCATGGTAAATGTCTCCTTTACGACAGATCCTGATTTTATCTACAAAGAAAAGAGGATTGTGGCCAATATCAATAAGGCCGTTAAAAAGTTTCAAGAAGACACTGGGCTTAGAGTGAGTATGACCATCGACCGTCCAGGTCCACCTATTGGAAAGCCTATTCAGTTCCAAATTACCGCCCGTGATTTTGAATACGGGAATAAAATCGTAGAGAGAATTAAAGCGCAGCTGAGTAAGATTAAAGGGGTTCACTCCTTGGTTACCGACCTCGATGGAGACAATGCTCGCTACCGTGTTGAAGTGGATAATGAGTTGGCCGTGGCCGAAGGCGTTGACCCTGCTATTATCTCACGCACTATTTTCGCTTCTTCAACGGGAATCGTTGGAGAGGAGATCTTAAAAAATAATGAAAAGGTGGAAATCCTTCTTACTTTGGCCGATGCCAAAGATTCTCCTGTACAAAATATCACAGAACTCAAAGTGAGAAATAATAACGGACAGGCCGTGCCTCTTTCTTCCTTTGTGAAGATCATTAAAGAAAATGGACCAAGCTCGATTCAGCGTTTTAACGGTATTCGAACCATTACGCTCTTTGGTGAGGTTAACGATGATGTGATCTCCGGTAAAGAGGCCAACGTGAGAATTGCTCCCTTTATTGAAGAGCTGAAAAAAGAGAATCAAAACCTACGTATTCAAGTGGGTGGGGGAGAGAAGGATCGCATGAATGCGGTAAGCGATACCATGAGGCTCTATATCCTGGCGATCCTCTTGATCTTTATGGTGATCTCTCTAACTTTCCAATCGGTGATTTATCCCTTCCTCGTTTTAACGGCCATTCCGATGGGATTGAGTGGGGTTGTGTGGTCACTGGTTCTTCATGGCAAGAGTTTGTCGATCATGGGAATTATTGGAATCGTTGGGCTCTCAGGGGTTGTGGTGAATGTTTCCATTATCTTCTTAAAGTTCATTCAGGATAAT
>JBFHGF010000064.1:0-11047 GCA_041583335.1 Bacteriovoracaceae bacterium | reverse complement strand
TCTGAAGGTTTACGCACAGATGCAAGAGGAATACGCTCCTCACTTGCCCTTGTAGGGGCTCCTACCATGCAAATTATGGTAAATACCATAAAAATGTACTTCATCGACTATCCTTTTATCGTTTTGAATCTCCCCTATAAGTAGCAAGATCAATGCCATTAAACGACTAATTTTATCAGATACCTATAGCCCTTTCACAGCACTCATTGTCTAAAGTTTTTACACTCATTTAATTTTATGTCAGTTCTTAATTTTTCCGTTAATATGACGACAAGTTATTAAAATCATTATTTGTTTTTTCTATTTGTTTTTCTAAAGGAGACCTGTGAAAAAGCGAGAACTTTTAACGATTGGGTGGCGTGAATGGATGTCCTTACCATCGCTGCACATCGATACCATTAAGGTCAAAGTGGACACTGGTGCCAGAACGTCATCACTTCACGCCTTCGACCTCAAGTACTCTCATCGTGCTGGAGTTGAATACGTAAGCTTTAAGGTTCACCCGATTCAGAAAGACTCCAAAACGACCGTAACCTGTAAGGCCAAAGTCATTGAATATAGAAAAGTTAAAAGCTCAAATGGCCATACAGAGAAGCGTCCCGTCATAGTTGTCGACGCCGTACTTCATGACCAAAAGTGGGCCATTGAAGTAACTCTCACAAACCGTGATGAAATGGGCTTTCGCATGCTTTTAGGACGTGCAGCAATGAAGGGCCATTTCCTCGTTGACCCAGGAAAATCTTATTACAGTAAAAAATTAAAAGGAAAAGGATAGCATATGAAGTTGGGTATTCTCTCAAGGGAAAAAAATAATTACAGCACCAAGCGTTTAGTAGAAGCAGCAAAGCAACGTGGTCATAAAGTACGTGTGCTCGATACATTGAAGTTCGCTATCGATGTTGAATCCGGTCACCCAGACCTCTACTATATGCAAAAGCGCTTACCTCACTTTGATGCCGTTCTTCCGCGAATTGGGGCCAGTATCACATACTTTGGTACGGCCGTTGTTCGTCAATTCCAGCAAATGGATGTCTTCTGTGCCAATAATGCCGATTCCATTATCAACTCCCGAGATAAGTTGAGAAGTTTTCAAATTATGAGTAGGCAAAATATTGGTCTCCCTCTTACCACCTACGTAAAGGACAAAGCTGATGTAAAGAAGGCCATCGATCGTATTGGAGGTGTCCCTGTTGTCATTAAACTCCTTGAAGGAACCCAAGGTATTGGAGTGCTTCTGGCCCATACTATGGAGTCTGCAACTTCCATTATTGAATTACTCCAAAGTCAAAAGCAAAACGTACTTATTCAAAAGTTTGTTGCGGAAAGTAAGGGAAAGGATATTCGTGCTATCGTTGTTGGTGATCAAGTGATCGCGGCCATGCGAAGAGTTGCTCAAGGTCAAGAGTTTCGCAGTAATGTTCACCGCGGAGGTAGAACAGAGAAAGTTGAACTTTCCGAAGAATACAAAGAAACCGCGATTAGAGCGGCCCGAAGTATGGGCCTTGGAATTGCTGGTGTCGATATGCTAGAAGGTGCAGATGGTCCTCAAATTATGGAGATCAACTCTTCGCCCGGTCTCCAAGGAATCGAGAGCTGTACTAATATTGATGTGGCCGGCGCTTTTATTGATTATATTTCTTCCTGGGTAGACTTTCCTGAATTCGATATCAAACAAAAGCTTATGCTCAGCCGTGGCTATGGAGTTAATGAAATTATCATTAGTCCCCATTCTGAATATATCGGACATTCCATCAATGAATCAGGGCTTTGGGAAAAAGATATCAACATTTTAACAATGCATAAGAAAGGTAAAGTTATCCCCAATCCCAAAGGAACTCGCATCTTAGAGGCTGGAGACAAGCTCTTTTGCTTTGGACGCCTTGATGCCATCAAAAACCTCATTCCAGAGAAAACAAAGAAGAGACGTAGCCCTAAACCAAGAAGGTTAAAAACAAATGGTCAAAAAAGTTAAGAAGGCCAGAGGTCACGCAACCTCCCCTTTCATGCAATTTGGTCATGAATTGGTTGGCCCTGGAGAAAGAAAACGAATTAATTTAGAAGTGGCCACTTTATATGACTACACAAAGATCAATATTCCTATTGAAGTCATTAGAGGAACAGAAGAAGGTCCCACTCTATTTATCAGTGCGGCCATTCATGGTGATGAAATCAATGGCATTGAAATCATCAAAAGGATTCTTCAAAATCCCAAGATCAATAGAATAAGAGGAACACTTATTTGTATTCCCGTTGTGAATACCTTTGGATTCAATAACCTCTCTCGCTATCTTCCCGATCGTAGGGATCTGAATCGTTGCTTCCCAGGAAGTTCACGAGGTTCTCTCGGTTCCCGCGTGGCCAGTATCTTTATGAGAGAAATCGTTAATAAGTGTAGCCATGGTATTGATCTTCATACAGGGGCCATACACCGTAGTAATATTCCGCAAATTAGGGCCAGTTTAGATAATGAAGTGACTAAGCAACTCGCTCATGAGTTTGGAACACCTATTATTATTAACTCCTCTCTTCGAGATGGTTCTCTTCGCGAGGCCGCCAGAAAGAAGAAAGTGAATATTTTGCTCTTCGAAGGAGGCGAAGCCTTACGTTTTGAAGAAGATGTTATAAAATCGGGACTCAAAGGTTGCCTCTCCATTATGCGCTCCATAGGTATGCTTCCTCAAAAGATAAAAAAGAAGAAGAAGCCCAAAAAGGCCACTACTCACGTTGCCGAATCAAGCCATTGGATTAGGGCCCCTCATAGTGGTTCTGTAAAACAGATTAAGAAATTAGGTGATGAGGTCATGGTGGGAGAGATTCTCGCTATTATCTCTGATACTTTTGGCAATAATCCCTATAATGTTCGCGCCAAGGCCAGTGGAATTATCATTGGAATGAGTACCATTCCCCTCGTCAATAAAGGCGATGCCATGGTTCATATCGCCCTTTTTAAAGACTCTTCTCAGGTGAGTGATATTCTGCAGATGCCCGAAGAAAATTAAACAAAAAAGCCCCTCATCGAGGGGCTTATTTTTTTAAAATAAATTTAAAATCTTAAATCTTAAAGCTGTGCTCCAAGAAGTTCAGGAATTAAGTGCTCTTCTAATTGCTGAGGAGTTGTTCCCATTTTAGAAGAAATTTTCTTAAGAACTTCTTCTTTTTTCTCAGCGTCCATTCCAGCAGCAACAACTTCTTCAAGGGTTACACCAGAAATTTCTTCTAGATCTTTAGTAAGGATCGCTTGATCTTCAGCAGTAAGTTCTTCTTGATCAGCACCTTTCTTAAGCATTCCTTCCACTTTCTCACCAAGCTTAGCAAGTGAAGTCGCCGTTTCTAGAGATACTTTGTATGTATAAGAGATTTTTGAAACTTTCTCATAAAGAGCAAGTTCTTCTTTTTCAGAGGCCATAAGATTTACGTCATGAGACTCTACTTCATCTTCATACTTATAACCAGTTGTTTGACCGTAGAAGTAACCATCTAGACCAAGAGAAACATCCTCATAGTCGTAACCATAGAAATCACCATCATAAAGACCGGCGGCCATATCAGCTTCTTCAATGTCACGAAATTCATCAGCAAGATCATAAGTATTGCTGTAATAAGCGTAATATACAATCGATCTTACATACTGAAGACTTACGGCCTTGTACTCACCTCTAAGTCCATCATAAATAACAAACCAATCTTCAGAATCCCAAGCTGATCTTACCGTTTCATCAGTATAAAGAACTACTTCAGAGTCTACATAGGAGTTATCAACAGAATTTAGACCATTAACAAATTGAGAAGCACTTACATAAGAGGACTGATACGCTCCCCAAGAGCTTGAGCTTCCACCACTACAAGAAGTGAAGTTTACAGCTGTTGTAAGTAATGCGGCTCCTAAGAATAGGTTTTTTATATTCATTTATGAATCCTTGATAGGGTTTTAAGAGTTGCGGGAAATTACCATATTTTGTATTTACATCAATTTTATTTGTAATGTTTATAGGGCTGCCCATAAGATACACAACCCTATAAAAGAAAAAGCCCCCTAATTTTAGGGGGCTTAGCTTAATTTATGGCAATTTTATCAATCGTTTTACTTAGTTAAATCCAAGAAGTTCGGGAAGGATTTGGTCTTCTAGCTGCTGAGGAGTTGTCCCCATTTTTGAAGAAATCTTCTTCATCACTTCTTCTTTCTTCTCAGAATCAAGTCCTGCAGCAACAACCTCTTGAAGAGTTACACCTGCGATTCCTTCAATGTCTTTCAAAAGGGAAGCCTGATCTTCTAATGTTAGTTCTTGCTGATCAGAACCTTTTTTAAGCATTCCTTCTACTTTATCTCCAAGCTTAGCAAGTGAAGTGGCCGTCTCAAGAGATACTTTATATGTGTAGGAAATTTTTGAAACTTTGTTGTAGAGGGCAAGCTCTTCTTGCTCACTGGCCAGAAGATTCACATCATGAGTTTCTACTTCATCTTCATATTGATAACCAGTTACTTCACCATAAAAGTATCCATCATAACTATTGAAGGTGACATCTTCGTAGTCATCGCCATAGAAGTCTCCATCGAAATCACCGTAGAACATATCATCTTCTTCAATATTTCTGAATTCATCAGCGGCTGAATAGTTGTTGCTATAATAATCATAATAAACAATTGATCTAATATACTGGAGACTAACAGCTTTATACTCGCTTCTTAGCCCGTCATAGATAACAAACCAGTCTTCTGTATCCCAAGTTGAACGAACCGTTTCATCTTCATACAGAACGATGTCAGAAGCATCTAGTCCACTCGTTCCATCCACATCATTAAGTGAATTAACAAACTGAGTCGCTGTAATATATGGAGATTGGTAAGCACCATAGGTTGATGTAGAACCACCTGAACCAGTTCCAGTTCCACCGCCGCCACCGCCGCCTCCACCTGAACAACTGGTGAAAGAAAGTGCGCCTGCTGCTAAAACCATTCCTACTGCTAAATTCTTCATTTTCATCTTCTCTCCTCTCTTTGGTTGTGTTTTCTTAACTCTCCATCTCGTTAAGGCCAATATTACACATGAGTTTTTCGAAGGAAATACTTGAGGAAGTCATTTAAGTTTTTATTAGAAATGAAAGGAATTTAGGTATCACTCTGGCCCTGAATGTTGTCAGAGTGATACCGAAATGGCGCTATTTGTATTTTGCGTTAAGATCTACTGTGGAAAAATTTCATATTGCTCTACGTGATAATTATTCTCAGAGCGAATTGAAATCTGTTTTCCAAAAGTACTTTCGAGAGTATCCACCATATCCATATCATCAGAACAAAGGCGGGCCGTTACCTCAGGGTGAGCATAGAGGTTAATTTTATCCCTCTGCGTTTTCTTTAAAACTTTAATCAGCTCTCTAATTAATTCATAACAAACTGTGGTTACAGACTTAACTGAGCCCGTCCCTTCACAGTAGGGACAGGAGTTACACATGAGACGAGTCAATGTATCTCTTGTTCGTTTACGAGTCATTTCCACTAAGCCTAAGCCTGAAATAGGAAGGACATTCGTTTTAGAGCGATCGCGTTTCAGCGCATCTAGTAGAGAGGAGTAAACTTGTTCTCGATGGTCTTCTTTTTCCATATCGATGAAATCGATAATGATAATCCCACCACTATTTCTTAACCTCAACTGATAAGCGATTTCTTTAACCGCTTCCATATTCGTTCTCAAGATCGTTTCTTCAAGAGTTTTACGACCTACGAACTTGCCCGTATTTACATCAATAGAGACCAGGGCTTCGGTTTGATCGATGTTTAGAGATCCTCCTGAGCGCAAGAAAACCTTATTGGAAAGTCCTCTTTCAATTTCCATATCGAGACCAAACTTCTCAAAAAGTGGAATATCATCTTCATAAAGCTCAACCTTCCCTTTAAAGTTCGGTAGAAACTTTGAAGTGAATTTTTCTACTTCTTTTAAGTTATTCTTGGAGTCCACCAATATCTCTTCCACATCTTCATCAGTGATATCGCGTAGAACTTTGTGAATAAAGTTTAAATCTTTATAACAAAGTCGAGGTGCTTTCATTCCCTCTGAAGTTTTTTGAATATCTTTCCAAATGCGATGAAGCATATTGTAGTCTTGCTTCAAGGTCTTATAGGATTGACCTTCGGCAACGGTACGGGCAATAACCCCTTTCCCCTCTGGTCTAATCGTCTCTAGAATTTCTTTTAGACGATCTCTTTCTTTATCATTTTCAATTCGACGCGAGACACCTGTATGCTCAATCAAAGGCATATAGACCACATGCCTTCCGGCCAAAGTGATATGACGAGTAACGCGAGGTCCTTTAGTGGAGATAGGCTCTTTTGCCACTTGAACCAGAATTTCATCTCCTTCTTTGAGAAAACTCTCGATCGAGACATCGGGACGAAATCTCATATTCACATGATCAGAAAGCGTTGAGAACTCATCGGGAATAACTTCCCCCAGTTTCTCCCTTTGGCCCTCGAGCTCCCTCTTGGTCCGCTCCGCGATTTCCCTTTGCTCTTCGAGAGTAGGAATATACGCATCATCCACATAGAGAAAGGCCGCCTTTTCATGTCCAATATCCACAAAGGCCGACTGCATTCCCGGAAGAACACGCAGAACTTTACCAAGATAGATATTTCCTAAAGAGGGATGATTTTCGCGATTTTGTTCACCGCGAATCATGAGGAAATCGAGAATTTCCCCATTTTCAACCAACGCTGCACGACACTCGCTGAGCGTCTGGTTGATAAAGAGTTGTTTTTTCATTTTGAATCCTAATTTTAATTTAAATACTCCTCTATCCTACCAGTCCTAGGGGCTCCTAGGCAATTGAAGGAAGTAATGACCAGCAAGATAAACAAGGGGTAATACTAGAACTCAAAAATATAGAATTGATTGTAAACTCGATAGCGATAAGAATTCGTGGCCAAAAAGGAACTAAACTTCTCTCTTTCTTTTAGCTTTTCGGGAGTCGATTTTGGTACCACCATAGAAAGAATTCCACCCGTATTAACGAAGTCCTTCCAATAGCTGAAGTTTTCAATATGATCTTTGCCCTTAGAAGTCGCATCAATAGAGCAGTAGTCATACTTCGAGTCCCATGGAAATTTGGGTGGAGACTCAAATCGAAAATAGGTAACCTTGATTTCTTTAAGAAGCTCCACCAGCTCACTCAGAATAACCTCATGAGACTCAAAAGGCTCTGGGCGATCCATCGTTGCAATAGAGGCCTGGGGGAAATGCTCCCTTAGCCAAATTGCTCCATCTCCGCGGGCCGTTCCAATTTCGATGATTGACTCAAACTGGGTGCGAATCCCCTCTTTCTCTAAATAACTAAAGAGCGCCGAATACTCAGTCGCGTAGTTTTCAGGAGATGGAATGAAACTTTTTAAAATACTTATATAAATAATCCTGCAATACAGGCCGTCATGAAGCAGGCCAGGGTTCCACCAAGAAGCGATTGCATACCAAGTTTTGCCAGATCCTGACGACGTTCAGGAGCAATGGTTCCTATTCCCCCCACCTGGATGGCAATGGAGCTAAAATTAGCAAAACCGCAAAGAGCATAAGTTGAGATAATAACGGCCCTTTCACTAAGTTCAGGCATCATTCTCTCAAGATCAAGATAGGCCACAAACTCATTGATAATGAGCTTCTTACCCAGAAGAGTTCCCACATTAAAAATGTCTTCTGTAGGCACTCCCATTAAGAAAGCAAATGGAGCAAATACATAACCCATAATAAGTTCTAGGGAAAGTTCGGGGTAATTAAAGAGTCCCCCTGCCCAAGAAAGGGTTCCATTCACAAGAGCAATCAACGCGATAAAGGCCAAGAGCATTCCGGCCACATTAAGAGCAAGCTTCAGCCCATCCGCTGCTCCCGTTGCAGCAGCATCAATGAGATTCGCTGTCGTCTTTGGCAGGTCGAGAGATACAACTCCCTTCGTAGCAGAGTCTTCCGTTTCAGGAATTAAGATCTTAGCACAAACAAGGGCAGCAGGGGCAGACATTACAGATGCGGCCAATAAGTGACCAGCATCAATCCCCATGCCCACATAGGCGGCAAGAACACCACCAGCAACGGTCGCCATTCCTCCTGTCATTAGGGCCATGAGCTCAGAGCGAGTCATTTTTCCAATAAAAGGCTTAACAACAAGAGGCGCTTCTGTTTGCCCGGCAAAGATATTGGCCGCAGCAGAAAGGGACTCTGCTCCGGAAGTTCCCATAAGCTTCACCATAACTTTGGCCGTGGCCTTAATTACAATTTGCATAATGCCCAAGTGATAGAGAATACTCATCAGTGAACTCATAAAGATGATGGTGGGTAAAACCATCACAAAGAAAATAAAGCCAAATTTACTGGTGTCCATGAGGCTTCCAAAAATAAATTGAGAACCTTCACTGGTGTAGGAGAGAATCCCTGTAAAGAAAGAGCGGGCCCCTTCAAAAACGGCCTTCCCTGCCCCTGTCTTAAGGATAAATAGACCTAATCCAATTTGAAGAAGAAGTCCTGAAACTACTGTTTTCCAATTAATCTTTTTTCTATCGGAACTGAAGGCATAGCCCACAGCAAGCATGGCCAAAAGACCAAAAAATGAAATCAAACGTTCCAACGTCGTCCCCTAGTAAGAATGAGCGGCCATATCAAATTAAGCTAAACCCTTTTACTTCAAGAGCTTAGAAAGAGAATTGCACATTAAATGCAGAATTGGCCGGCGCATTATTCTTACCAAGGTTTGAACTGATTTCATAGTGATTTTTGCGGTGCCACCCAGATCGCATGGCCGTTGAGAATTCAGATCGTGGTAGTTCTTTCAATAATTCTGCATTTTGATTGTAGAGTTGACTACTCGCCGTAGCCTGTCGCCAAGCAACAATCCCTACTCCAATAATAATCCCAATCGCGCCACCAACCACAATATTCTTAAGATGATCTTTTGGTTCTTCGACAAAGCTTAAAGTCGAAAGCCCAAGAATGGCCCCACCGGCACCAGCTCCAGCAACGATATAAGCATCCCTCATGGTCTGCTGGACAATATCGTCCTGCTGAGCACAAACAGAGCTATTCAGGAGGGCGAAACTTGAAAGAAGAAGAAGGATTACTTTCTTGATAGATATCTTCATAAAACCGACTCGATGCAATATTTAAAATTAGTTTAATCTTATAATAATTAGATGGTACTTAAATCTCAGTTATATTTGCCACCTAAGCATTCCCTTTTTATTATACCTTCTTTCACGTTACTGTGAAGGGACAAATAGAAAAGAAAATTAAAGGAAACCCCATGCATAGTGCTTACACAATTATTGCTAAGAAAAGAGATGGACTTGAGCTTTCAGAAGAAGAGATCAAATGGTTTATCACTTCTTTGCTCGACCCCCAAGGTCCTGTCGCTGACTATCAGATGAGTGCCCTCCTTATGGCCATCTATTTAAATGGTCTCAGTGTTAAAGAAACAAAGGCCCTCACCGATGTCATGCTCTACTCTGGAAAAACTCTTAACTTCAATGTTGAGCATGTCGTAGATAAACACTCCACTGGTGGTGTCGGAGATAAAACAAGTTTCATCCTTGCTCCTATTGCGGCGGCCTGTGGAGTAAATGTTCCTATGATCGCTGGCCGTGGACTCGGTCACACAGGGGGAACCATTGATAAGATTGAGGCCATTGAAGGTTTCAGCACTTCCCTCACCCTTGAAGAATTCCAAACGATGGTAGAAAAAGACGGTATGGTTCTTATTGGTCAAACTGGAGAGATCGCTCCGGCCGATAAGAAGATCTATGCCCTTCGTGATGTTACGGCCACCATTGAATCCATTCCTCTTATTACAGCTTCGATTATGTCTAAGAAGTTGGCCGAAGGTGCGCAAGGGATTGTGATGGATATTAAAGTTGGTAATGGTGCCTTCATGAAGAATAAGGCCATGGCCAAGAAGCTTGCCAAATCCATTCGTCAAACAGGACTACGCTTCAACCGCAATATGATGACGGTTCTTTCCGATATGAATCAACCCCTTGGTAATGCGGTTGGAAATACTTTAGAGATCATTGAGTCCATAGAAACGTTAAAAGGTAATGGACCTAAAGACCTTACCGACCTCTCTATTCACCTCGCTGGGGGAATGGTTCACCTTGCCGGTTTGGCCAAGACTCATGCCGCAGGAATTAGAAAGGCCAAGGAAGCACTAAAGTCTGGTGCGGCCTTAGAAGAATTTAGAAAACTCATTGAGCGCCAAGGCGGAAACCCTAAGGTTATTGATGACTATGGGCTTATGCCTCAAGCTGAATACCATTATGTAGTAAGTGCTCCACGCTCCGGATATATTAAATCCATGGACAATCGTCAAATGGGTCTTCATTGCGTGGCCCTTGGTGGTGGTCGTATGAAGGCCGAAGATGCTGTTGATTTTGGTGTCGGTCTAACCTTCCACAAAAAAATCGGAGCGAAAGTAAAAGAAGGTGAGCCTATTTTAACTCTTCATCACAATGAAGACCAAAAAGAACTTGCTGCGGCCATCGCCGATCAAATTATCAATAAAGACATTTCTTTTTCTAAGACTGCGCCTAAGAAGGCCGTTGAACTCATCTATGAAACAGAAGTTTCTTGGGCAAAGTAAGAGAGGATTTTATGAGCACAATGCAACCGGAAGCCATATATAAAAAAATTGATGAAACCGTAGAATATCTCAAGGGACAAATTAAGGATCGCAAGATTCACGCCGCCATCACTCTTGGCAGTGGCCTTGGTCTCTTTACAGACAGCATGGAAAATAAACTGGTAATTCCCTATAGTGAAATTCCCCATTTTCATGCAACAACAGTGGTTGGTCACTCAGGAGAGATGATCATTGGTGACCTTCATGGAAAGACGATTCTTGCCCTAAAAGGTCGTATTCATGCTTATGAAGGCCATAGCTTTGAAGAAGTTGTTTTTCCTACTCGAGTGATCAAGGCCCTTGGCATTGAAGGACTTGTGCTTACCAATGCCAGTGGTGGAATGAATACCCAATATAAAGAAGGTGATCTTGTCTTGATTAAAGACCATATTAACCTTACCGG
>JBFHGF010000063.1:0-11089 GCA_041583335.1 Bacteriovoracaceae bacterium | reverse complement strand
GATTAGAGGAAAGTTAAGGAATACCCTACCGTAGAGGAAGTTAGGAAGCACACACCTGCGGCGTGCGTATCCTAACTCTTTGTAACGGAGGGCACTTTGATTAGGAAAACTATGTCTCGTTGGACAATTGAAAAAATAAAGTTGCCGCTCAACGTGGATTGGAAAATCACCAGAGGACAAACTAAAGTAAAAGAGAACTTGGTGGTGACTTTTAAGGAAGGAAAACTCTCTGGAAGAGGAGAGGTTTCTTTTTTAACCGGTGCGGGGCCAAGTGTTGCTGAGGTGGAGGATTTCTTTGACGAGTTCTTAAAAGTAGTGCCTCGAGAAGTAAATGGCCTAGAAGATTTCACTCAGATTTTGGAAGATGGGGATTTCCCTGCAAATCTTAAATGCGCTCTGGAGACGGCCTATGTCGGCTTCTTGGCCGAACTTATGGATGACTCCCCACAGCGGGTTTTGGGTATTCGTGATGTCAGCAATATTCCCACCAGTATGAGCATCCCCCATATGGAAATCAAGGAAGTGAAATCCCACATCCAAAACCACGACTTAAAGCGCTTTCCCGCTCTTAAAGTGAAGATAACCTCTGGACTTGATCTCGATTTCTTAAAAGAGGTTTCAAATTGCTACGACGGCCCACTTCGTATTGATGGCAATGAGTGTTTTACTAATGCAGATGAATGCCTTGAGTTTATCTCAGGGCTTCAAGGCATGAATATCGACTTTATCGAACAGCCCATTACTCATCTTGAGTTCAATGAATGCATCACGCTTCGCAATTGTTCTCCCTATATGATCTTTGCTGATGAATCCCTACAAGATGGTCGAGTGATTGATGATTTTCAACTGGGTTTTCACGGAGTGAACGTAAAACTCTCTAAGGCGGGAGGATACTACAAGGCGCAAAGGCAACTAAAAGAAGCGCGAGAGTTAGGCCTTAAGACAATGTTGGGTTGTATGGTGGAGTCGAGCCTTGGAATTTCTTGTGCGATGAATATCGCTCATGGTGTAGATTATTTTGATCTCGATGGATTCTTGCTCTTAGAAAAGGATCCCTTCCAATTGGTCTACGAGGATCAAGGTAAGCTCTATTTTTCTCACCAGCAATAAAAAATCTAAAAGAAAAATCTCATATCAAAATCAAAGCGTGAATAGTTGGGAGCATTAAGCCCTCCAATCATTTTCTGGGCAGTGATATTTAAAGCAAAGGGAAGAAAGAAGTCTCCCGACTTATAGAGGGGAACAGTAGAGAAGTGGGTTCCCACACGCACAAATTGTTCTCGCCTCTCGGTATCTTGAGCGTAAATCCCATTGGCCATGGTGTACTCGGATTCATATTGAGATTGAGGTCTATAGCTTTCGAGGTAGGCTCCGCTGAATCCAAACCAACGGGTGATTTGATAGTTGGCACTGGCTTCATAGTTGATCATATTGCCGAGCTTTTCATGAAAGATGGCATCTTGTGAACCATAGGCGAAATCTTCTGATTCAGGTAGGCGTAAGCGTCTATCGTGAGCAAACTGGTAAGTATAACGAGCGAAAGAGTTGAAGCTTAACTGAGTATTAGGAATGGTAACTCCACCACCAAACTCTATAAAGAGGTCGGTCTGCCCGTCGCCAAAGGCAAAGTCCTGGAGCATGTCGGGATCATCTTCACGACCTGTGGGGAGGACAAATCCTCCAGAGAGGGCAAGTCCTGAATACTCCCAGTTGGTGAGGCGATAAATCACACCAAACTCAAAATCACCAGGTCCTTGGGCCTGCCAATTTCCAAGGGGCTGATAGTTGTAGCCATTCACGACGGCCGACTGAACGGTTTCACCAGTAATATTGATATCACTAAACTGAGAGGCGATATTTTCAATAAGGTCGGCCTGATTGGAGTTACCGGCCTTATCAAGTTTAGAGGCGACTGTGGCCAAGTTATTTCTTCCCGTTTGCTTCATCTGGAGGTCAACGCGGGCATCGTAAAAGGGAAAGGCCCCATAGGCAGTAAGGCGATTGGTGATCCCCCAAGCGACGCCAGCACCTTTAACTTGCACATCGGCCTTTCCTTGGGCTTCAAACTGACCCAAAGAGAATTCATCGTAGGCCTCTTGATTGATGGCCTTAATCTGTTCGAAGGTAGATTTAGCAAAGGAGCTGAAATTCTCCAAAGATTGGGCATCGAGATTAATTTTAAAGAAGTAGGGCTCGTTCTTACCGGCCCGGTTATACGAAGAATTGATGGAGCCAGTCTTCACCTGCCTCATGACCACCATTCTTACCCCTTTGGGGAGAGTATCGTAGTAGGAAGAATGTGCGTAACCACTTGAAAAAAGGAAGGTTAAAGCAGCACAAAGGGGCTTCCAACAATGGAGGGGACGAGTAATCTTAAGCATGAAGAGATTATAAACAAAAGTATGCACTGAGTCATAAATATCATTTCTTCATGCAATCTTTTTAGGAGGTGTAAAAAGCTTTATCACTTCGAGTTTAAGGGAGGTTAGGCCATTTGGGCCACCCTGTAATTCCTATCAACTTTATTGAAAAGGGCGGCCCAATAATGTATGTTGCACCGTGTTGTTTTGATTATTTTTAAATTATTGATGCATTCTCTTTTGAGGACAATTCGTGAACCCATTAAGGCCATATTTTAAATTCATGGGCTATGCCGCTATCTTGGGCCTGCTTTCGTGCGGTACCAAGGAGTCGATTGAGCCAACCTTTGCTCCGATAAGTATTGATGAGCAACTCGAGGCCAGACCAGTAGAGGTGAGCCTTGATATCAATGATTTCGACATTGAAGAGTTTGGGACAGACTTTGCTCAAGTGGCCGAGTTGGGGCCCCTCTTTCAAGAGCTTGCCGGTCACTTGGCCAATATTGCCATCGCAGAAGAAAATGGCCAGATGGTCGATATAGAGCCGATTATTTATTACGCCAATGAATTGGACCAAATCGAAGACTGGTCTTACTTTAGTCGCCTTGGAATTAAGAAAATCAATTTGAATATTCAAGATTCTGAAGACCTCGAATTGGCGAGCCTCGACTTTATCGAAGAAGTAAAAATCTATGTTGATTTCAAAGAGCCTGATATCGGACAAATTGAGCGCAAAGAAGGCCAGGGAATGCTGATTGCCAGCTATGTAAGCTCAAGGGATCAGCAGCAGCTAGGCTGTAATGGCAAGTGTATCTCTTTGGTTATTGAAAATATTGAATGGATGGAGATCCTAAAGAAAGAGCGTATCTTCACCATCTATCCTGAATTGAAGGTTAATAAAGTCCCTAGCGTAAAGATGAGTGTTGGGGGAGAAGTGGGTGTATTTGTCGCCCTTAAGTTAGGAATCTAGTCAACCCTGCAAGCGTTTAAGCATAAAAGTTGTCCAGGTTGTGATCTTCAATGATTTCGATACAATGAAGTAAAATAAATAGGCACCAGGAAGGAGCTTTTCTATGTCATTGCGGATTAAACACGCCCTCGTACTCTCAACTCTTATTTTCAGCTCATGCGCATCCATTCGTCCTCTTATTCAGGGTAATTCCCAAGAACAAAGTAATCTAGATAAAGACTCTGGTAATTTAGTTGAAATAAAAGAGATGGAAGAATCTCTGGTGGAAGTCGAAGAGCAGATAAGTAAAGATTCCTCAGTTGAAGAAATTAAAGAAGCTGAGGAAGAAATTGTCGCTACCTATGAAGATGCTCCTGAAGAAGAGGTGAGTGAAGCCTCTCAAGAAAAAGATGTGGTGGTGGAAGAGTCTCCCACTTTTTCTTTGGATTATAAAAAGAAGCACTTTGATTTCTGGGTTAATTATTTTCAAAAACGAGAGAAAGCAAGATTCCTACGCCATATTAAAAATGGCGAGCGTTTTAAAAATGTTGTAGAAAAAGTTTTTGAAGAAGAGGGACTACCCAAAGATCTCTTCTATGTTGGTTTAATTGAATCGGGTTATAACACCCATATCAGAAGCCATGCCTCAGCAGTTGGTCCCTGGCAATTTATCAAAGGAACGGCCACTCGTTATGGGTTGAGGGTCGATCGCTCATTAGATGAACGCCGCAATATTCATAAAGCTACTTACGCAGCAGCTAATTACTTTAGGGATCTCTACAATATCTTTGGCAGTTGGGAATTGGCCCTTTGTGCTTATAATGCCGGAGAGTATCGCATTATCAATGCCATCAGAAAGGGAAATACTCGTGACTATAAAGAGCTGGTAAGAAAGAAGCTTCTTCCTAAAGAGACAATTTTCTATATTCCAAAAGTTGCTGCAGCAAAGTACCTCGTAGAAAAAAAGAAACTGGGTGCCCGAGGGCACGAAGAGGCCCATCTCTACAATCAATCGGTTGCCATTGAAATGGATAAGAGTTTCTCTCTTTCTCAATTTACAAAAAGTATTGGTGCTTCTTTTTCTGATATGAAAAAACTTAACCCCGATGTGAAAAGTGACTGGGTTAAGAAAGTGAGAAGAAGAAATTCTTATGTCTATGTTCCCTCGAAACTTAAAATGGTTGCGCAGGCCCGTGCAGATAAATTAAAGGGAAGCCGAAAGGTTGCCTCTACCAAGAGTTATTATAAAGTGAGAAGAGGCGATAGCCTGTCGGCAATTGCTTCACGTTATGGGACAAGAATTTCTCAGCTTAAGCGCCTCAATAACTTGAGAAAAAGCAGAATCTATATTGGGCAACGCCTTCTAGTCAGTGGCAGCGTGGCCAAGAGGATCGTTGCAAGTAGCTCTTCTAAGTATTCTTATCATAAAGTGAGAAGAGGAGAGAACCTCTCTGTTATTGCTAGAAAGTACGGGATGTCTGTCTATAAGCTTAAGCGCCTCAATCGCATGCGCTCTTCTCGGATTTTGATTGGCCAAAGGTTGAAGGTGCGCTCCTCCGGAAAGCTCTACACCGTGAGAAGAGGGGATAATTTATATCGCATTGCTAGGAAGTATGGAGTATCTGTAAATAAAATTGTTCAAGCAAATTCCTTGGATAGCAAAACAATCCATCCTAATCAAAAGATTTACCTCCCTATTTAGTCCTATAATAAACAAAAAACTTTGGAACTTGATGAAGTGTAGGGGACGCAATAGAATCCTTCTATATCCTTTCCGTTAAGTAAGTAACGGAGGATATTCATAAGACTAAGGAATTTAAACAGTTTGCGTATATGAAAATAGGTTTCGATGCAAAAAGGACATTCCATAACTTCAGGGGGCTAGGCAACTACTCCCGTACCCTGATGGAAAGTCTCTTCAAATATTATCCCGACAATGAATATTATCTCTATACTCCGCTTTATAAAGATCATAGGGCATTGGCCTGGGCCAAGAAGCACTCTAAAGGTAGAGTCATTACACCAAAGTTTTCTGGTGGAAAAATGATGTCCAGTGCTTGGCGCTCTCTCTTTCTTACTCCTGTTTTAGAAAAGGATAATTTGGATATTTATCATGGGCTCTCCCATGAGTTACCGCCAGGTATCGGTAAGTCAAAAATTAAATCAGTAGTGACCATTCACGATCTTATTTTTATGAGGTATCCCGAATACTTTCCTCAAATTGATCGTTGGGTCTATAAAAAGAAATTTAAAGCGGCCACAGAGATGGCAGATAAAGTCGTGGCCATTTGCGAGCAAACCAAGACGGACCTGATTGAATTATTGGGCTGTCCTGAAGAGAAAATTCAGGTTGTTCATCAAAGTTGTAGTCCAGATTTTTATTCACGAAAAGAGGACGCTGGGCTTGAGGCCATTAGGGCCAAGTTCGAGTTACCTGAGTACTATATCCTCTATGTTGGCGCACTGGAGGAGCGAAAGAATGCGCTCTCTCTTGTTAAGGCCTTCTCTCGCTTGAAAGACCATATTCCCCATGAACTCATTTTAGTGGGTAGGGGGAAAGAGTATAAGAAACAAATTGAAAAAGAAATTATTAATCAAGGTTTGCAGCTTCGAGTGAAAATCTTAGAGACTGTCGAAAATGATGACCTTCCCGCGATCTATCAAGCGGCCAGTCTCTTTGTTCTCCCCTCATTCTTTGAAGGATGGGGCGTTCCCATTGTAGAAGCACTTTTTAGCGAAACTCCGGTGATCACTTCCAAGGGTTCTTGTTTCCCTGAATCAGCAGGGGAATACTCACAATTTGTCGATCCTCATTCCATAGAGGATATTGCCGATAATATTGAAAAAGTACTCTTTGATGAGGAGCTGCAAAAAGAGATGATTTATCACGGTAGAATCCACGCAGAAAAATTCCACTGGAAAAATACCAGCGCTAATCTCATGGAACTCTACAAAGGCCTACTTTAAGAAGTAGGCTATTGTGGGTTATTGGTAATTAGGGAGAGGTTATTGAGAGAATTTTTCTTCAGATGATCAAGAACCTTAACCACCTTTTCATACTTAACTTCTTTATCGATTCTCAACTCAATAGGGATTTCTTTATTGGTCACGGCCTTAAGGCTAGCGTCGAGATCTTCGATCGCAATATCTTTACCGTTATAGGCCATTTTTTCATTAGAGACCTCAATGGTAATGACTTTGTCGGCAGTCCCTTGAGCTTCACCATCATTGACCTCGGGGAGGTTTAATAAGAGCGCCACTTCACTTTTCTTAAATACGGTAGAAACCATGAAGAAGATAAGCAGAAGGAACACCACATCAATGAGAGGCGTGATATCGGGCATAGGGGTATCGCGGGTTCTTTTCTTACTCATTGAGAGTCCTTAGAGAATTTTAGAGAGAACTTCTTTTTCAAGCTTGGCTTCAAGCCCATCGAGCATTCCCATAAGATAGTTGTGGCCAACGAAGTGAGGGATCGCAACGATCATACCACCAACGGTTGTGATCAAGGCCATAGAGATTCCTTTGGCAAAGAAGCTAGGATCATTGAGCCCTTGAGAGGCCATAACTTGGAAGGCGAGTAGAACCCCAATCACTGTTCCCAGTAGACCTAGGAGAGGGGAGATACCTGCAATAATTCTAACGGTATTTAGCCCTTTTTCGACCTGAGAAATATAGACGGCAATTTCTTGTTTCGCGAGTTCGATCATCGTTTGTGAATCTTTAGATTGATTTTCAGACTTCAGTCTGCCCCCAATTTCTGCGGCAAGGTTGAGGGTATTCTTTTGTTCTTTGGTAAAGAGCCAAAACTTAGTGATCATCATGGCAAATCCAATAATATTTAAAAGAACCAAAATATACATGATGGTTCCACCTTGCTGAATGTATTCGAAGAGATTCATAGTCATCCTATTTAACAGTTTGATTTACCATACTATTGTGAGGTCTATAGGTGCATTTGTCCACAGGGCAATGTGCTCAAGGATGCTAGGAAGAGCTAGAGTTCTTTAAATCTTGAGATAAGAATTTGTGCCAATTGATTTTCAAAAGTAGTTCGCTCAACTTTTTCACCGCGCAAAGTTTCCAAGTTGGTCATGGTAGAGGTGGTGAAGCCACATGGGTTAATCCCACTAAAGGCAAGAGGATCAAAATCAAGATTGAAAGCTAGCCCATGAAAGGTAATCCAACGCTTAATCGCGATTCCAATGGAAGCAATTTTCTTGGGCCCAAACTGGGTTTCAACCCAAACTCCGGTATAGTCAGGCTTGCCACGCTCTTCATTTCCCTTGGCCGCTAGGCCAAATTGTTTAAGGACATCAATCATGGATTGCTCCATGGCCTCGAGAAAGCCTGAGATATTTTGACCATGTTGTTTTAAATCGACAATGGGGTAGATTACGACTTGTCCTGGACCATGGTAAGTGGCCTTTCCTCCACGCTCGATTTTTTCAATAGGACCTGTCCAGCCGAGAATATCTTCTGGTGTTGATTTCTTGCCTAAGGTTACAATAGGGAGATGAGAACAGATAATTAAAGCCCCTTGGCCACCAGTTGCTACTTTTTCAACTTCTGCACGTTGAATATCGTAAGCTTGCTTGTAGTCAATAAGTCCAAGATTAATGATTCTCATAAAAACTTAAACAGTGGGAAAAGTAGGTCTTGCGTTAGCTTGCTCTCTTTGTTTTTCAATAACACCTTTCATAAAGAACTCACCTGCACGATAGGAGCTTCTCACTAAGGGCCCTGAGGCACAGTAGAGAAAGCCCATATCATCGGCCACTTCCTTCCAGTATTTAAAGCGCTCTGGGGTGGCATAGTCATGAATGGGAAGATACTTCTTATGTCGATTAGTTGGAGCAAGGTATTGACCAAAAGTAACAACGTCACAACCTACATCGCGTAGATCTTTTAAAGACTGCATAATATCTTCATCTTTCTCTCCAAGTCCTAACATAATGGAGGTCTTGGTATATTGTGAAGCTTTGATCTTCTTGGCCAACTCAAGAGTTTTAAGTGACTTTCTATATTGGCTTCTTCGGTCACGCACGCGTGTCGTTAGGGCCTCTGTTGTTTCAATATTGTGAGCAAACACATCGGGGCGAGCGACGATGATTCTCTCTACCAGTTCAGGTATAGCGTTAAAGTCGGGAGTAAGAACTTCAACAATCATTTTGGGATTATTGGTCTTAATCGTCTCAATGGTTTCTGCGAAGTGATTGGCCCCAAGATCTTCAAGGTCATCTCGATCTACCGAAGTGAGGACCACATAGTCGAGCTTCATTTGCGAAATCGCATGGCCTACTTTTCTGGGTTCATCGAGATCGAGAACTCCCTTTGGATTTCCTGTCTTTACGGCACAGAATTTACAGGCGCGAGTACAAGTGTCGCCCATAAGCATAAAGGTTGCTGTGCCGCCGCTCCAACACTCTTCAATATTGGGACAAATGGCCTCTTGGCATACTGTGGCCAGCTTGAGGTCGCCGAGCATATCTTTGATTTCGTGATAGCCTTTGGAAACAGGGGCCCTGACTTTGAGCCAGTCAGGTCTTTTCTTTGGAAGTGTCGAATTATTGGAGTTAGTCATAGAGTTTAATATAATTGAAAAAGGTTCAAATTGGGCCCTAATTCATCATGGAATCAGCTCTTTGTCTATGTTGTGGCAGGATCTTAGTGAATACACGCTGAAGAGTTGTGAAAGAAGTCCTTGATTTTTGTTGTCAGGTCCTTATTGGACTGAAATTTAGCTTCCGGGATCATTACGCGTAGACTAAAGGAAATTTCTGGGCTACAGCGCTGGAAGTGCCCGAATTCTTTGAATTTTCCTTGGGGAACTTCAAAACTGAACTCATATCTAAGAAGCTGCTCTTTTTCATCAAATATAAGATTAGGTTCTTGAATCAAGGAACCACCACTTTTTTGCACCCAGGCCTTTTTAGACTTAAGAAATTCCTTTTGAAATGCCGAAAAGTCCTTTGTAGAGAGCTCAAAGCGAGTTTGAGATAAATTGGCGATGATTCTCGGTGGTGGTGAATTGGGGTTCATAAAGTTGAGCGGATCATAAGGGTTCTTTCTCGGCTTTTGAACGGCCCACTCTGGTGCAAAAGGTAGTTGGATAGTAATGTTATTCCATGCGAAGCGACTTAAATCACTCTTGGCCTTTTCTTTTGAAAAGCTAGGCAGACTTAGCGCCAGAAAGAGTACAATAGCTACATGTAAGCGAATGTTCATAGTCACCATTGTAGTGTTAAATAGTGTTTTTTCACATCAAATTCTCGCTGAAGAACCTAATAAAACCCACTTTCGTTATCTTAATCAAAATGAAAAATACAATATTGGAGATACCTTCTATCGCAATAGTGATTTCTTTAAATGTGAGGCACGACAAGTTTGTACCAAGATCACGACAGCAGATATAAAGCCCAAGAAGTATGCGTACTTTCTCGGGCGTGAGGAAGATGGAGTTATCGTTCCCGTTTTTTTGCAATGCTATAGCGGAGGAAATGCTTCTATTTCAACAGCTGAAAATTTAGTTCCCCTACTGAATGAGGATGTTTTGGAAAATGGCGATTGCATTCAAGAGGAAGTTCTTGAAGAGTCAGTCTCCACTCGACTTGCCAGTGATACTTTAAAGGCCGTGCGTAGCTATGAAGGAAAGTGCCCTAAAGGTAAGAAAGATGAATCAGTTGCGCTCAAGCTTTGGAACTCCTTCCTTGGAAAAGACATAAAGAATTTAAAACGTAAGCTCTCTGGAGAGGGGGAGGGGAAAACGGAAATGGGGTGTGTTGGAAATCTTCTCTCTAATATCGCCGACTCCCTCTATCACATGATTAAGATGTTTGCATGGGAAGCTCCGATTGGTCTCTATAAAATGGCCAAAGGTGCATGGAATGATTTCTTTGGGGCGGAAGATGATACTTCGGATTCAATGCTCTTAACGAGTATGATGTCAGAGGATATGGCGAAGGCCATTACCGATTGGGACCTACCAAAATTCTATAGTTTGTTACGTAAAAACTTCTTCGACTTCTTTGGTAGTGTGAAAGAGTACTTTTCGGAAACGATTGCTTGTACGCAGTGGGAAGGAATTCCCTATAACTCAAACTGCTTGAAGAAGCCTAACTGGAGTTGTCCAACGATTGAGCACTCTATGAATTGGATGTGTGGGATGGCCTCACAGTTGGGGACAGGTTATTTTCTTGGTGCCATGCTGGGCTCTGTGAAGAGTTTGGCAAAAATGAAAAGTTTAAGAAGGAAGATCGCTGATGAGCCTCAAAAATTTGGAATTACAGGAAAGTTTTATAATGAATTGAAATCGAAAGTGGCATCTGCTGAGATCGTGAATAAGGCAAGTGCTGCTGGTCGTAGGGCCAGGTATAAGTTGGGCCGTAAAACGAGAGGCTTTTCTGATTTTCTTGGCGCTCAAGTCACTGAATTAAAATTTTTACTGGGAATTGGAGATAGCTTTGTAAATTTAGTTAAAGCAACACCTGTTACCAATCTCTATCACAAGTCGTATCAAGCTGGTCAGCAAAAAGGTTGGAAGTTTGTTGATGAAAGAGCGGCAAAGAATGTAGGAGAGATCTCCCCTGCCATCAAACAGGCCAGAGCAAGTGCTCTTCGTCTCGATAATATACAAGAAAAGTTTGATGATCTTATTGGCGAGTTTAAGGCCTTAAAGGGCGATAAGTTTGATCCTGTCATTTTTAAAGAGGCACAGCGCGAGTTTTTTCAAACGGTGTCCAAGGAACTTAAGAAAAACCAAGGTTATAGTGTAAAGTTC
>JBFHGF010000062.1:0-11175 GCA_041583335.1 Bacteriovoracaceae bacterium | reverse complement strand
CATTGGGAAGCATGGCCAGAAGGCTAATGAATAAATCGTGATAGACAACCAGGAGAAGTAAGCTCACCAAAACGAGGGCCATGGCCATGGAGCTAAAGAAAGTTTGCACCACTTTAGTATTCATCGATAGATATATGGGAGCATTCCCACCTGTTTCTACATGGAGGTTATAATTTTTGGCCAAGGCCACAATCTCATTGGATTTCTTTTCACTCTCTTTAGATGTAGTCAGATCCCAAGTTACCTTAATACGCAGGCGGCGATTATCTAAAGTATATTGATTGTTAAGGTCCATTCCTTGAGGAAGGCCCATTGTATAGAGAAAGAGAAGTTGGCCGACGGCCTCTGAGGAGTCGGGGATACGGTACTCTTTGGGATCTCCTGCATGGAGGGTTTGATTCATCTTTTTAATAATCTCTCTTACTGAGCGCACTCGAGTAATGCTTGGATCTTCCACC
This sequence comes from Bacteriovoracaceae bacterium, assembly GCA_041583335.1. Classification (GTDB taxonomy): domain Bacteria; phylum Bdellovibrionota; class Bacteriovoracia; order Bacteriovoracales; family Bacteriovoracaceae. The sequence continues at coordinate 10,717 of JBFHGF010000062.1, read as the reverse complement.
ATTTTATTCATATAGGCATCGAGGCGATTGAGAAATTCCGGATCTTTAATCCCTTCAGCTTTACCTGAATCGACTACTAATTCAATACCTCTTAGCCCATCGAGTTTCGTTGAAGTGAAATCATAAGCTTGACGAATAGGTACAGAGTTATGGAAATACTTCATGGGATCACTATTGACTTCGTTGCGAATGGCAATGAAGACGGAACCAATACACAGGGCCGTGAAAGAGAGAAAAATAGGCCAGCGGTATTGGTAAATCATTTTGGCCTTTTTCATAGAGGCCACTCGCTTTTCTTCTTCCGTCATTTCGTGATGTTTCTTTCCCTTATTAAAGAGGTCATCAAAGTGAAAAGACTTCACGGGGTATTTATCGAGGAGGGGGGAGAGCAAACTCATCACCGCACCTAGAAAGAGGTAAGTAAAGAGCCATGCAATTAAGGTCCCAGCTCCACTTAGGATACCAAGGTCGCGAATGGGGGCCAAGTCAGTATGGGTAATCGAAAAGAAACTAATGGCCGTCGAAATACTGGTGAGAATAGTGGGTTGAGCATTTTTGGTAAGTGAGTAGAGGATACTGTCTTTGGAGTTCTTACCATGATTTCGATAATAGAAGTAGGTATTGAGGATATGAACTGAGTCGGCAATACAAATGGCCAACAGCACCCCAGGAATGGCGGCCAGAAGGCTATTGAAGATGATTCCAAAGTGGCCCATCAAACCGAAGGTTGCTCCAACTGTTGTCGCAATCAAAACTAAGGGAATAATAATTGAACTGTAACTTCTAAACTGCATAAAGAGTAAGCTTAAGAGGAAAGCAAACATAAAGGGAATGAGCACTTTATTATCGGAGGAAGAAACTTCTCTAAAGGCATCATTTCCAGCTGCAGGTCCAGTGATATAGAATTCAATATCATCGGTCTTATACTTTTTGATAATATCACGTACTTCATCTACCACGATAGAGAAGTCGGGATCTTTCCCATGTAGGGAAGGAATCATATAGGCATAGATGATGGCATAAGTGGAGTCAGGGCTAATAAAGAAATCAGGCAGGACATCATCACTGAGGGCCTTCTTCTTTAAGCTTTGAAGCTTGTCGCTAGAATAATTCGCCCCTTCAGAAATAAAGGGCTCAATCATAATATCATCGCCATCAGCTTCGATATAATTGTAGTTACTCAGAGACTCAACTCGAATAACATTATCGACTTGCCACATTTCATCTGTGACCTTTCTTAAAGTATCGAGCACCTCTGCCGTGAAAATACCGTCTTTGGCATAGAGTCCAAGACTAATGAAGGTATCGCTTCCAAATTGTTGCTCAAAACGATTGAGTTTCTTGATTTCCACATGATCTTGATCAAACCAAATTCTTGGACTCCACATGGCCTCAATGGAAAAAATAGCGGGTAGAGTAATGGCCAGGGCAATGAAATAGAGGGCAAGAGAGTGCCATGGTTTGTGGGTAACAAATGAGGCCAGTCGATAGGACCATTTCATTTTCTTTAGGGTACTGGGATCAGTGCTGTTGCTCATGGAATTTCACCTTCATCATTACGTCATGGGGTTGCAGTGAAGATCAAAACCTAGGCAAGGGCCAATAACAAAGGAAGTGTTAACTTACTGAACTCTATCGGACTCTACCGGGAAGGCCTTTGATAAAGAGGCCTTGCAGGGATCGAGGCACTGCCCAAGGGTTTTCTTCCTCGGGATTGTAGTGACGCAAACGCGACTCGGCAAGACATAGGTCCATGATTAATTGGTGAACATGGGAGGGATTATATTCTCCATCAGAGCTGCCCCATGTCATGGGGTAACTCTTACTGTATTTAGGGTGATGGCGGTAAATATCCCCAAGGACGACAGGTCCTTGTACGGCGCCTGAAAGGAGGGAGAAGTGGCCACCTTCCCATACGGGCTCCAACGTCGGGTGCGCGGACTCGATGTTAGGCGCTTTGCGTCGATCTGAGGTTATTAAGATCGCTGTATTCTTGAAGCGTCCACGCTTGTCTAAGTACTGACTTAGAGAGTCAATATTCTTTAATAAGTTTAAGAAAAATTCCTCGTGCTCGACGATCGTTTCTTCATCCCAACGATCATATTCTTCAAAGAGCTTTCCATCGGCCCCTTTGGGCCCCCTGATGATGGCGGCACTTAAAGGAATTTTACCTTTAGAGTTTTCTTTCCAATAGGTGAAGAGCTGATCCATAGGATGAGCAGAAGCTTCAAGAGTTTTGACGTTTTGTTTAACTAAAGGCGAGTAGATTTCTGCTGTTTGTGAGTCCAGGGCCATAAACTCGGCATCTTCTAGCCCTGCTTTTTTCAACTCATGGTTGAAAGATTGGAAGATGGACTTCTGGGCATCGCTTTTGTCGCGAAACCATTCTCTACGGGCCTGCTTCAAGTGGGGGCCTTTCAAGGTTATTCCACGCACACTAAGCCAGTGTTTCAGCACTCTCTTAGAATGGGGGAAGTCATGCCAAATATTGGGTAGGAGAAAGTCCCCACGTTTAAGGGATAGAGGTCGTTGCCCAGCATTGAGAGTACTCACTTTATATTGATTCTTGGGATCGGCCCAAAAATCAAAGGCCTCTCTTATAGGAGCTCCTTCAATGTGGAGCCAAAAAACTTGAAAATTATGAAGAGCAAAATTAAGGGGCAGATGACCCTGTAGTAAGGGAAGGCCGGAGAGTTGGAGGGAATATTTTAAAAAGTCTCTTCTCTTCATAGTTTTGTATTGCTCTCTTTAGTAAGGACAATGACCCTTAGAGTGACTGTATTTTTACTGGAGGTCGGTTCATTACTTCTTTAATCAGCGTTAGTCCATTTTGATGTTCTTGGTAACCTTTGGCCAAAAGATCAATAATTTCTTGATCTGGGTAATTGTGATGGATCCACTGGTAATAGCGCTTTACTTGGCAACTATAAAATCTTGGATCTTCAGCGATGAGGTTGCCGAGCTGAGTAAGGGATCTAAAGCGTTTGCCCTTGAAAAATCCCACTCCATACGAAGTCGAGAAATCTTGATTTTCTTGATCTTTTGTTTCAGGTGAGGGTTGGGTCCACATTTCTTGGGTGTGGTCACTTTTCAAGAAGACGGGATAGAGTATTTGAATGTCTTTGTCGCTACAAGACTGAGAAGAGGGAATGAGGGTAAGATTTCGAAGTCCCGAGGCCATGCGATCCATAGGAAAGTGGCAACTCTGACAAGATGACTCTTTTGTTATCGGGTGATCCCACAGGAGAGGCTTTTCTGGCCGGGAATTATTTGGAGTTGGACCTTGGATAAACTCAGAACTAAAGGCCTTGAGATCGGCGGCATCACTGTAATCATCAGGAGAGGAACAAAGAAGATTTTGATAGATGGCATAAACTAAGTTTCTCGGCAACTGGCTATTCCCGTTAGAGGTAAAGTAGGCCTTCTTTTTTAAATGATAATAAAGAAAACTTGGTGAACCTAGGATGCCTCCACCAAAGTGTTGGTAGATATTATGCTCATTTTTAAATGGAATTTTCTTTATCCATTGGGAGCGGCTGCTTTGGGGAAGCTCAAAGCGGGAGCTATCAGTTACCCGTTCAAAAAGAAAACCAAGAATCTCACCCTCCCCCATAAAGGAGAGCTCGCGATCGACCTTTAAGTGATCCTTATAGTCTTGAGCACTTCGACCGGTTTGAGCAGATACGATAGGGTCCTCTCCTTTACGTACTACTCGAGGCTCACCATAGGCCGTCACCACTTGAGAAGCTTTGCGGCTTTTTTGAAAGAGGGTGCGGGTTAAGTGATAGGCCGGTGCTTTGCGATCAAAAATATCCCATTGGTATTTATCCACACAGCTCTTGGAGCGATCGAGATCTTTGGGCATAACCCATTCGTAATGAAATTGATTAAAAGACTCGAGGATATCTGAGGCCAAAGTACTGCGTTCAATGAGCAGACCATTATCTTTCAAGCTGGCCACTTCAAGAAGTTTTGCGCAGTCCTTTGTGGTTTGAATGGATTTTAAAAGAGATAAGTATTTTTGATTTCTTTGACGTTCATCGATTTCCTCTTCTCTCTTTATATAATCACTAATCTTCTTTCCCTTTAGAAAAATTTCTTCACATTGCTCAAGTTCAAAGGCGTGAGAAGAAAAGCAGGAGAGGAGAAAAAATCCCGTGCTGAGGATATAAATAGGAATAGGATAAAATGAATTTTGCATGTCAAATCATTCTATATTACGTGGGGAAGGGCTGCAAAGTTAAAAATCTGTATCAATGATTCGATTTGTCAGATAGGGAATTTTATCCTTACAATCTATAGTATGAGCTTTTGGTACGACCCTAGGAAAAGGGGCATTTTCTTTCAGCTACTCATATTTATTGGAGTGGCCATACTTGCGGGTGGATTGATCTACAATACGCAACATAATTTACAATCTCAAAATATTGCTACAGGTTTTGGATTCCTCTCTCAAGAAGCAGGATTTGAAATTTCAGAGACCATGATGGAGTATTGGTCGGATGATTCTTACCTTCAGGCCTTGAAAGTAGGATTTCTCAACACTTTGAAAGTGGGAGTTATCGGAAACTTCTTGGCCATTATTCTGGGAGTCATTGTTGGAATTTTAAGGCTTAGCCCCAACTGGCCTGTGGCCAAACTTTGTAAGGGATATGTTGAAGTCATTCGTAATATTCCTCTACTGCTACAACTGCTCTTTTGGTACTCGCTCTTTACAGAGATTCTCCCGAGCGTAAAGGAAGCACTTTCTCCTATTCCTGGCGTTTTTCTCACTCAAAGGGGATTTTTCTATCCCTCTCTTGTGGATCATACCATTTGGCCATGGGTTAAAGGAGCGCTCCTTTGTGGATTAATTTTATTCTTCATTATTGCTTCTGTTCTTAAAAAGAAAGAAGAGAGGCAAGGACGTAAAATCAAGCACTGGCCCTATGCTATGGGCCTAGTGATAGGCCTACCCGCCTTGATTTGGATCATCGGCGGAGCTCCGTTTCAATGGGATACTCCTGAGCTCACGGGCTTTAACTTTAGCGGAGGTTCAGGTATTTCTCCCGAGTTTGCCGCTCTCTTGGTGGGGCTTGTTCTTTATACGGCGGCCTTCAATGCTGAAATTGTTCGCGCCGGAATTCTTAGTGTCGACAAAGGACAATGGGAAGCTGCTGAATCTCTAGGTCTTAATAAGTTTCAAGTGCTACGCTTTATTATTCTGCCCCAATCCCTAAGGGTTGTGATTCCTCCTATGACTTCACAAATCCTCAACTTGATTAAGAATAGTTCTTTGGCGGTGGGAATTGGTTATCCCGACTATGTGGCCGTGGCCAATACAACGATGAATCAAACTGGCCAGGCCATTGAAGGTGTGCTTTTGATTATGGCCGTCTACCTCTTCTTTAGCCTCTTTAGCTCTCTCTTTATGAACCTCTATCACAAGCGCATCCAGCTTCAGACAAGGTCGTGAGATGAAAGAAAATAATTTAGAAAAAGCTAACGAAATGAAACCTGAAGCTCATGCCCACGCACCTTTGCAAAATATTGCAATCTGGCTAAAGAAGAATCTCTTTTCTTCGCCCACAAACACTATGCTCTCGATTGTGGTGATCTCCCTTTTCTTTATGGCCCTTGGACCTATGATCAATTGGCTTCTTATTGATTCAGTATGGCAGGGGAGTGCTCAAGATTGCCGAGAAGCAACAGGAGCCTGCTTAGTCTTCATTCGTGAGAAATACCAATTCATACTCTTTGGCTTTTACCCTCGCGAAGAGTTGTGGCGTCCTATTTTGAGCATTACCCTCTTTGTGGCCTTTCTTTGGTGGAGTAAGGAGCCCAAGAGATGGAGTAGGCGTCTGCTATGGCGTTGGATAAAATTGCTCCTGCTCATTACCTTATTAATGAAGGGAGGAATTCTAGGGTTGGTCCATGTTCCTGTTGATAAATGGGGTGGCCTCCCCCTCACTTTATTACTCTCTTTCTTTGGCCTTCTTTTCTCTTATCCTTTGGGTATTATTTTGGCCTTGGCCCGCACGGGGAAACTCCCTCTCATTCGTATTTTGTCGGTGACGTATATTGAATTGATTCGTGGGGTTCCCATGATCAGCCTACTCTTTATGGCCTCAGTGATGTTTCCTCTCTTCATGCCTGATGGGGTGAGCTTTCCCAAATTGCTTCGGGCTCAAGTGGCGATCATTATGTTCATGTCTGCCTATATGGCCGAAGTGGTGCGGGGAGGATTAATGGCGATAGACCAAGGCCAGTATGAAGCGGCAGATGCATTGGGGCTGAACTATTGGCAAAAACAAATTAAGATCATCTTGCCTCAGGCCTTGAAGATTGTGATTCCTCCGACAGTCAATACCTCCATTGGTATGTTCAAAGATACCTCTTTAGTAGTGATCATTGCCCTATCGGACTTATTAATGACTACCAAGACCGCTTTAAAAGATGCCAACTGGTTGGGCTTTTCAATGGAAGCTTATCTTTTTACTGCGCTAATTTATTTTATATTTTGTTTTTCTATGTCCCGCTATTCCAATCGACTAGAAGAAGAGTTTTCTTATGGAGTGAATAAATGAGTGATGCCATGATACAGATTCAAAACCTAAATAAGTGGTATGATGACTTCCATGTGCTCAAAGATATCAATCTTGATGTTGCAGAGGGAGAGAAGATCGTTATCTGTGGTCCTTCGGGAAGTGGAAAGTCCACTTTAATTCGCTGTCTTAATCACTTAGAGGAACATCAAAAAGGGAATATAGAGATTGATGGGACTAAGCTCTCGGCCAATCTTAAGCACTTACAGAAAGTTCGTGAGAATGTGGGGATGGTCTTTCAGCATTTCAATCTCTTTCCCCATTTAACGATTTTAGAAAACCTAACACTCGCTCCCATATGGGTAAAAAAAATCCCCAAGGCCGTTGCAGAGAAGTATGCTATGGAACTACTTGAGAGGGTGGCCATTGCTGATCATGCCCATAAATATCCTGGTCAACTCAGTGGCGGACAAAAGCAAAGAGTCGCAATTGCACGTAGCCTTTGTATGCGCCCTAAGATCATGCTCTTTGATGAACCGACTTCGGCCCTTGACCCTGAAATGGTAAAAGAAGTTTTAGATGTTATGGTGGATTTGGCCAAAGAGGGGATGACAATGTTGTGTGTGACCCATGAGATGGGTTTTGCCCGTCAAGTTGCAGATAGAGTTATCTTTATGGATCGTGGTCAAATCGTTGAACAAGCAGCTCCTGATGAGTTTTTCAATAATCCTCAGCATGAACGCTCAAAAGAATTCCTCTCTCAGATCCTTCACTAAAGATTGAGGTAGGTCCTAAAGCTTGCGCTTAAGGACCTTGTTGTTTGAGGAGGGCTGCTCAATCGATAAATTTTACTTGATAGGCACCAATGGGAGCACCTAAGAATTTATTTACGATTACGTGAACTCGTTTAAAGTCTTTCTTGGTTCGATGATTAATTGCCCATCTCTCTTCAGTGCTATCGGTTTCACGATCCACTTCAAAAGTTTCCGTATTGTAGCGACCTGTAATGGCATTTTCTGGGTACTTCATACTGATCTCTCCACCATAGACTTCTGAAAAGTTATCTCCTATGACGGTAACAAACTTCTTAGGGATTCCTTTCTTAAAAACGGTACCCTTTCTGATGTCATCAACACTAAAAGTATCCGACTCAGCAGGCTCATCAGTGTGGTGGAGCTGCCATTCAAAATGGTCGATATCTCCATCTTCATTATTATACATATAGACTTCACCATATGACTGACTAATATCCACTGTGATGTGGAGGATTTTTGTCTTAGTTAGCTGAGCAAAGCTTGAGCTGGTTAAAAGTGTGAATAGTAGGCTAATGGCCAGTTTCATAGTAACATCCTCGATGTGTCCCTTAAATTTTGTAGTAGTAAAGCCTAGCAATCTTTAAATCGTTGATCAATTTATGAAGGAAGTTGTTTGGAAAAAATTTGGATTTAGGGGATAATAGGCTGATGTTTATAAGAAATGCTTTTTTCTCATTTGTACTCTCTTTCGCTCTCTTTATGGCACTATCCACTGTTTTGCCTCTACAAGCGGATACGCTGCCTCGCAACGAGTGCTCCCATACAAGTGATTCTTTGCAATGTGTTGAATACATTCGCAATTATGACGCAGATACCATTACCGTCAATGTGCCTGGGCTTCACCCCCTCTTAGGAGAGAAGATCTCCATTCGTGTTAGTGGAATTGATACGCCAGAGATGCGAACTAAGAACCAGTGTGAAAAAGAAAAAGCAAAGATTGCAAAGAAGTGGGTGAAGAAAGTCCTGACTTCGGCCAAGAGGATTGACCTTAAAAATATTCAACGTGGCAAGTATTTTAGAATCGTCGCCGATGTCTATGTGGATGGAGTAAACCTTACCCATATTCTTCTCGATAAAGGTATGGGTTATCCCTATGATGGGGGAACCAAAAAGAAAATAAATTGGTGCTTACCTTTGCATCAATTGGCCGTGCAATTTAAAAAAGATATAGGGCGTGATACCGCCTCCCAATAATTAATGACCTTCAATCTAAAGGAATAGATTTGGAAACCTTGACCATTGTTCTTGTTATCATGAACCTCCTCTTGCTGGTCTTTGTGTGGATGCAACTCAAAGATCGATCAGAAAAGCCTCTTCAAGAAGGCTTTAATAAGATGACCCAAGACTTAGGTCACTATCTGGTTGATTATCAAGATCGTCAAAAGCAATACCACTCTCAAGAGTTTCAAAACTTAAGAACGACGGTTGATAAAAAACTTGGAGAAGGTCTTGATAAATCTCATGCTGGGCTAACTCAAGTACTAGAGCGTCTGGCCAAAATTGATCAGGCCCAAAAAACGATTGAAGGACTTGGTCAAAATGTGGTGGAACTACAAAATGTTCTAACAGATAAGAAATCGCGTGGAATCTTTGGCGAAGTTCAGCTGGCCCACCTTTTGGAGACTGCTTTTGGTAGCGCCAGAGGCAAGGTCTATGATCTGCAAAAGTCCCTTAGTAACGGGAAAATTGCAGATGCTGTGCTCTATCTTCCTGAGCCTTTGGGTTTGATGGCCGTGGATTCTAAATTTCCTATGGAAAACTATCGCCGTATGGTCGATGGAGAAGCTACTGCGGAGTATCGCTTGAGCGCTAAAAAGGAATTTTCTAAGAATTTTAAAAAACATGTGGATGACATTTATTCAAAGTATATTATTGTGGGAGAGACTTCTCCTCAGGCGATAATGTTCCTTCCTGCTGAGGCCATCTTTGCTGAACTCTATGCTCGCCACCCAGACTTAGTTGAATACTCTATTGCTAAGAATATTTGGGTAACATCTCCTACGACTTTTATGGCGACCATGACAACCGTTCAGGCCCTACTTACTAATATTGAACGCAGCAAGAAGATGGATATTATTCATGATGAGATCAATAAGTTAGGTCTTGAGTTTGTACGCTATGAACAGCGCTGGGATGATTATGCCAAACATGTTCAGAGCGTGTTAAAAGATATGGAAAAGCTAGAGATTACTCATCGAAAATTAAATGAAAAATTTAAGGATATTATGGAAGCGTAAAGGGACCGGAATCCCTCTACGCTCTATAAGACTTAGTATTGTGGTTTTACAACTTCGAGACCAGATCCAAGAACAGTCTGTTGAGTTGTAACTTGTTTGTTGGCCGGGTAAACAAGCATTAGCTCTTCTTTCCCTAGACCTTTAGTAAGTTCAACTGCAGCTGAGTTCTTACCGTTAACAACGATTTGAGTAGGAAGATCACGGTAGGATTGCTCATTCTCTTTAGGAGAGATCGAGAACCACTGGTCTTCAAGACCTAGTCCATCTTCATACTGGATTCCACCTTCATTGAATGAAGTTACTCTTAAGTGGATTCTTCCATCCTTACCTTTGGCAACCGCTTTAGGGTTAAGGTTGATGATGGCCAAGTGAGAGTTATGGTAAGTGATCATCGCTTGAAGATCAACAATGGCCGGAGCGTAACTTAGACCAACATTGGCGTCGCCATCACTTTCGTATACGGCCTGCTCGTAGTCAGCACGGATTCCTACTGCTGTAGGGAAATCAAGAAGTACCGAGTAGAATCCTTCTGGTACAAGTTGTCCAAGACCTGAAAGGTTAGAGGAAGGAAGACCTCCGATTTCTTGATCTGCTTGTTTATCACCATCAGCGTCGATAAGGACGGAGAGCTCACATGCTTGCCAATCACTTACTGGATTGAATATTTTAATTCCAACTTGAATAAGGTCTTCATTCACAACTCTATATCCTACGGCCTGAAGGTCACAAGAACGAGAGAGGAAGAATGAGTTCTCACCACCGCTTGGCTTCTGATCATCTTTTGCAAGAAGGTTGAAGGCCTGGGCAACACCTGGATTTGGTGAATCATTTTGAAGCTTCAATTCAACAAGTGCATCAACAGCATCAAGATCTGAACTGGCATGTACTTTTAGCTCGGAAGCCTTGATGGCCGTTAGATTTTGAGAAGCTCCAAAAACGGGAACCGTCATTTCAGTTGTCCCAGCATTCTTAAGGGCAATAAGTCCCTCGTGGAAGAGAACACCTGTCTTCTCAGGAGAAGTTGATAAACTTAGGTAAACGGCAACTTCCTCAGATGAGTTTGCTTTAACCGTTACTTGAGTAGGTCTCATCTCCATCAATTTACTATGGATAAGCTCTACGGTGAAGGTTTTCTCCTCAT
>JBFHGF010000061.1:0-11243 GCA_041583335.1 Bacteriovoracaceae bacterium | reverse complement strand
CACAAATATAGAGAGGAGCATATCCATCTCACCGGTTCCCTCTCTGCGGAGTTTATCTATCCTCGTTTGATGAAACTGATCGATGGACCTCATAAAGAAATCTACAAAGAAAAAATTACGGAAGTTTATGGTGAAGACTCTTGGCCAATTACTTCTGTAGAAGATGTCGATAAATTAATTCGCCTACAAGAAGGCGAACAATTTATGACTTATCTAAAGATCCTCTATCTTGCCAAGTTAATCTTGGTCGACCGTAAGGCCCACGAAGAAGCGGCCTACCATATGGCCGAAGAACTCTACTACAAATATAACGTTGGTCTTATCCGCCTTAAGTTCACACTCAACCGTATGACGACGAAGAAGTCAGAACAAATTCCCGGAACAGAAAATGTCACCGAAGAAGATGTCATTTTTGGTCTATACGACGGTTTCATGAAGTTTCAAAGTGAACACGAAGATTTCAACTTTGCTCTATCTCCCAGCTTTAGAAAAGAAGCGGAGTTCTACGACAAAGATAACTTCCCATCCAAACAAGAGCACTTCATGCACCAAGTGAAGGCCCTTCTGGAGATCATCAACAAATACCCTTTCTTGAAAAAGCACCTAGTTGAAATCGATACGGTTGGAGATGAGAAGGAACTCTATCGTAAGAAGCACTTTATTGAGATGAAGGCCGGTCTCAGAAGACTTCAAGGTCATGGCTTTCGTATCCGCTCCCACCATGGTGAGACCTGGAAAACTTTGAGAAAGGGTGTTCAGTCTGTTGATAATGCGATGAATATCTGGCACCTCGACACTCTCGAGCACGGCCTCTCCCTAGGAATTAACCCCAACTACTACTTCCATAGACTCTATCAAAGGGTATTGGAACTCAATAGACAATCCACTCCCCTACGTCCTACCAGTAAAGAGTTTAGAGAGTTGATGGATATGGAGTGGATGGTTCCTGAAGTTCGTGACAAACTGATTGCGGGAATTCCTTTGAATGACCAAGAGATTACTATTTTTACAAAAACTAAGTTTCATACGGCACGCGAAATTGAGCACTACCAGCATGATATTCTCAACCGTATGCTTAACAAGAATGTAAGTTTAGTTGCTCTCCCCACTTCCAATATTAAACTTACCAACTCCTTTCCCGATATCAAAGATCACCCTTTTTCATGGTGGGAAAAGAAAGGAGTTCATCTTGGTGTGGGGACAGATAATTACATCACCCTATCAACTAACTTTATCCAAGAGATGCTTATTCTTCTCTACTCAGATCCTGAGAATTTGAAAATCACTAAACTTTTAATGGTGGTTACTGGGGAGACCAGAAGGGCCCATATTAGCCATCTCTTTTGGAGCATGAGAAAGAAACTTCTCAATCCTTAGTCCTTATACTATGGGGTAGAGATTCCTCACTTCAGCAGCGACTTGCTCGGGAGTAATCTCTACCATACATTTCTGATAAATTTCCTGAACACACTTTCCTCTTCCATCTTTTGAACAAGGTCGACAATCTAAATCAATTCCGAGAGTTTTAATCGTTCCCATAGTGACAAAGCCAAAGGCCGTTGGCCCCATAAGGCTCAAGCCTTTTCTTCCCGAAAAATCCGCAACTTGCTGAAGGCCAGTATCACCCGTGATAATAAAATCACAGTGTCCGGCAATCGTACAACTCTCTTTCAATGAGAGTTTCCCTGCTAGATTCGCCACTCGAGAGAGATCCACATCCTCTAGTTCAGCACAGAAATGATCTTCCGGTCCACCTAAGACGGTAAAGTGGTATTCGGGTAAAAGCTCAATGATTTTCTTCCAATGCTCCAATGGCCAGCGCTTCATTTGCCAGGCCGCTGAAGGGACGAGAATGATTCGGCCAGAAACGAGATCCTTCATCTTTTCATCTACATCAATGGGCCAACTCACTGGTACCAGACTCAGTTTGAGTCTAAAGAATTTTTTTAATGGTGACCAATAGCTCTTCATCGCCTGATAAGGAGTTGGGAATTTATTGATACGAAACTTAAAGAGTAAAAAGCGCTTCCATCTCTCTTTTGAACGGACGATAAGTGGTGTCCCTAAAAACATCGTAAGAACATTGCGAATAATGAAGGAGCGCACATTATTATGAGCATCATAGATATAATCGTATCGCTCTTTTCTTAGGATCAACCCCAAGGCAACAAGTCCAAGTAGGCCATCTTTACGATCGAAACGGATGAGGTTTCCTATATTCTTCTCGCCTTCGAGGGCACCCTCTAAGTCCTTGCGAACCAACCAATCCACTTGATCGACAACCCCTGACTTGAGTAACGGCTTCAGCACAGAGCGAGTCTGAACAATATCTCCAAAACTTGAAAATCTAATGATGAGTATTTTTGCCATAGGTCTCACAGAATACCTTAAATTTTCTATTTAAGGTATTCCTTATAGATTAATAACCCTTTGCGTCTTAAAAGATTCGATTACCTGGAGAGCTTTTTCTTGTATCTCACAAGGCCTTTGGTAAAATTAAAGATAGTTTAACTCGCGAATGCATACTAGGAAAATCGATGGCCTTTTCAAAACAAAATTTAGTCAGCCTCTTAAAAGTTGCGGTAGAGAATAAGGCCAGTGATGTTCACATTCGTTCAGGAGAGAGACCTTGCTTTAGAATCTTTGGTGACCTCGTCGAAATTCAAACGAAACCTTTTGATAAGGAAGATGTCACCGATATTGCCAAGATTATCCTTCCTACTGAAAAACTTCGTACTCAAGTGGCGGCCCTAAAAGAATTTGACGGCGGCTTTGCCATTCAAAACCTCTGTCGTATTCGTTTCAACCTCTATCGCTACGACAAAAAGATTGGAATTATCTTTCGTATTATTAAAGATACTATTCCCTCCCTTAGAGATTTGGGACTGCCTTCAATACTGGGAAAAATAGCCGAACAAAGACGTGGTTTAATTCTCGTTGCCGGTCCAACAGGTTCAGGAAAGTCCACCACACTGGCCGCGATGATCAACCACATTAATGAGAACCGTCCTTGCCATATTGTAACGATCGAAGATCCTATCGAGTACCTCCACTCACAGAAGAAGGCCCGTATTTCTCAAAGGGAAGTTGGACTCGACACCATTGACTTTCCCAGTGCCCTACGTTCGGCCCTCAGGCAAGACCCCGATGTGATTTTGATTGGGGAAATGCGTGACCCTGAAACCATTCAAATTGCTCTCAAAGCGGCAGAGACAGGTCACACCGTTTTCTCCACCGTTCACACCACCAATACCATTGCAACGATTGGCAGGATCATCTCCATGTTCCCCCCTGAAGAACAGCGGGATGTTCGTGAGCGCTTGGCCGTTAACCTCCACGCTTGCGTTTCTCAACGAATGCTTAAGCGAACAGACCACACCGGTGTTGTGATTGCTCAAGAGATTATGGTTTCAACCCCAGGTATTCGTGAGGCCATCGAAGGAGATGTGCCCCTTGAGCGAATTAATGAAGTCATTGAAACGGGCTTTGGTCCTGGTGGAAATGGATCTCAATCCTTTGACCAGCACGTTATGTGGTTATTTGAAAATGGTATTATCAGCAAGAAAACCGCACTTGATACGGTTTCCAGCCAATCAGACTTTATTCAAAAGCTTAGCTTTGACTAACTAGTCGGAATAAACAGAAGTTTTTAAGAGGATATCGTGAAGCCCTTGCTTCTTTTCATTGAAGAACATCAAGGCCACTCCTACAACTGTAATGAGAGATAGTGGTCTAAGAATAAATTCTCTAATCAACACAACCCCTCGCGATACCGAAAGACCATCTTTAGCGTGACCAATTCTATGACCTCTCATAATTTTTCCAACGGATTTTCCAAAGAGAAAGGTAGGAATAAAGTAGAGTACAAAGAGTGCAGCGACAATTAAACCCATCCAAATATAGTTATTGAGCACTTCGGGAGGGAGCATTTGATTGATTCCCTCTTCTCTTAGGTACTTCATATATTCTTTGTGGGCCATGGGAATAAAGAATTGAGCACTAAAACTGATGATACCTATATAGGCCAAATCAATCACACCGGCAAAAAGGCGATCAATCGGAGGAGTTCTCACAAGTTTTTCAAGCCGATCTTCAAACTCATATTGTTCGGCCAATTTGGAACGAGTCGTCCTCTTCTTACGAATTTTTTCTGTATCTTCGATAGATAAGTTCTTGCCTGGGCTTTGAAGTTTTTCACGGGCCTTAGAAAGAGACTCTACACTTCCGCGAGAAGGATCGAGAACTTTATCCTTAACTGGATTTTTTGCAGCACCAGTTCGGGACTCTACCCTTTCTTTAATACGACTTTTACTCGTCTCAGGTACTTTGAAATCCCAATTTTCTTTCTTGTTGCTTTCGCCCATAAATCCTTCCTAGAAATGGCAAATATTAAATGTCTTTAATCTTCTTTATTATGCTATCGACTCTTTCTTTAGCTTTATCGCAATCTTCTTTCCACTGTTCGTGAGAAAGCTCTTGATTCTGATTAAGAAGGAGTTTTCCATAAGAGGAAGTGGCGTCATTAAACTCTCTTAACAGCACTACCGCCAGTTCCTCATCTTCAAGTTCTTCTAGTTTCCCCATAAGGGATTCTAATTCTGCATTATCTAACACTCTTTAATCTCCTACTTAACCATACTCAACTTCTTACCTTGAGTTTGGCGGATCATATCATCCATGATGAACATTGTCTCTTCAATCATAGGATCTTGTACGAGTGATTTAACCCAGTCTTCTTTTCTTTGCTCAAAATCTTTTTTCCAGCGCTTTTCTTCACCTGGATTAATTTTTTCATGGGCCATTAAGCTCTTCTCAAAATTAAGAACTTCAAGTCCTTTTGAATCTTCTTTTTCTTTGAGACGATCAGTAACGGCCTTATTCTTCTCATCTTCTGCGAGAACCTCTTTAAGGTTAAGGCTTACTTTCGTTTCATCTTTCTTCTTCGTTAGGTACTCAAGAGATTCTTTAATTTTGCTAAAGCGCTCATTCTTGGCAATACGAATACTACTTCTCTTTTTAAGAAGTGGAATTTTATAAGTAAATTTATCCCATTCCTTATAGTCTTGAGCATTCACTTGATCCCAAGGAATGGCGTAGTCTAGGTCTTGCTCTCTATTATCCGCATAGGCCATGGGATCGGGAAGAATGATATCCGGAGTAATACCTTTAAATTGCGTAGAAGCTCCAGTAATTCTATAAAACTTTTGAACTGTAATCTTAAGTCCACCAAGATCTTTGTTTAGAAAGTTCATAAGAGGACGAGAGTTGAAATCGAGGATGGCCTGAACCGTCCCCTTTCCATGAGTATGTTCACCACCAACGATAACGGCACGTTTGTAATCTTGCATGGCCCCGGCCAAAATCTCAGAAGCCGAAGCACTGAAACGGTTCACCATAACTACTAATGGTCCGTCGTAAGTGATATTCGTGTTGTTATCGGTTAGAACATCGATTTCCCCTTGCCCTCTAATTTGAACAATGGGACCTTCCTTAATAAAGAGGCCTGACATTTCTTCCGCATCTTTAAGAGCTCCCCCACCATTATTACGTAGGTCGAGAATCACCCCTTGGATATTAAGTTTTTTAAGCCTTTTTAATTCCATAAGTACATCAGCGGTACAACTACGAGAGCTATCTTTGAAGTCACGATAGAACTTAGGTACATAGATATAGCCGACACTAATATTGAGATCTTTATGCTTTAGAACACTGGCCTTAGCATAGCTGGCCTCAATTTGCACCACATCCCTTTCAATGGGAATCACTTTTCTAGAGCCATCTACTTTCTTTACCGTAAGTTTTACAATCGTTCCTTTCTTACCGCGAATATGGCGAACGGCATCGTCCACTCTCATATTGACAAGGTCGGCCGGCTCTCCGTTACCTTCCGCTGCACTTAAAATTATGTCGTCAACTTCAAGGTCCTTCTGTCTCCAGGCGGCTCCACCGGGAACAATTCTCACAACCTTAATATAGGCACCATCTTCTTGAAGAACGGCACCAATCCCCTCGAGTTGACCAGAGATATCGATATCAAAGTCTTCTTTTCTCTTAGGTGGGAAGTAAACAGTATGGGGATCGTAAACACTTGTAACTGAGTTGAAGAACTTTTCGAGGTAATCCGCTCTCTCCTCTTTCATAAGACGAGCAAATACTTTCTCATATTTTTCATTTACTTTCTTATGGGCCTTTTCTCTTAGCTCGGCATCGGAAAGGATTTTCTTATCTTCTTTCTTTGCTTGCTTGGCCTTTTCGTTGGCAGTGAGTTTTTTGGCTTCTTTGCTTTCTTTGTCTTTGTCTTTGTCTTTGCCCTTTTCAGCAAGCTCTTTTTTAAGGTCCTCTTGATTTTCCATCAGAGAGATATATTGAGAAAGGACAGATTGCTTATATACCTTTCTCCAATAATCTTTAAGCTCCTTGTCTGTCTTTAAGAAATGTCTTTTTTCAGGATCAAGCTCAAGGTATTCCTTATCCTTAAAAGTGAACTTCTTTTTAAAGATACTCTTGCGATAATTGTCTAATTCCTTGATACGCTTCTGGTGCATATCCATAGAAAGCTCAAGCAATTCATGCTTTCCCGTCACCAGTTCATTATCCATTTGAAACTTAAACTTAGAGAGCTTATCCACGTCACTTTGAAGAAGAAACTGCTTTCCATAATCAAGTTTCTTAATATATTCCTTGAAAGCACTACTCGATAGGGAATCATCTAGAGTCTTTCCCGTATAGTGATAACGTGATAGGTGGCTTTGAATTAAATTTCCAACCAACTTCTCCGTTGAATCAACCTTCTCTTCACCTACTTTCGCTTGAATATTAGAAAAAGAAAGAACCAGTAATAAAGCTGCACTTAAAGATAAAATTCTTCTCATTTAAACTCCAAAATTTTGCGCCTCTATCGTCATTAAAAACTAACGCAAAACAATCCCGCCATTATGTTAAGGGATATCATCCTTTCATCATAAGGCCCATTGATGAGATTAAAAAGGGTGAAATATCCCCCTATTCCATGTCTATTTTAGACAAAGAGCCAGGCCAACCCCCTAAATCTACGGCATATTGCACCAAGACGCCGCCTACATGAACTCATTGTATCAAAATAAAGTCGATTTAAGCCATTTCCCCCCTAAAGTTGACCATAGTTTTACAGTAATTGCGCAAGAAATTGTAAATTTCGCTGATGGCCACTTATGACTTATCGCCCCGAGAATTTGGCACCACAGAAAAATCTCTTTAGTTCTACTTGAGTTTTTCCATTGCCTATTTGGACCTAGTTTCTACAATAAAAGTTCACTTTCATCATAAGGAAATCATTCCATGAAGCACGAAGAATATTCTCAGGCCTATCTCCAATCTCCCACTTTCCATCATCAGGCAGATGCCCTCATCTTCTCAACTGATGATGACCTTTGGCGTGTGCCTTCCACCGGTGGACTTGCCTATCGAATTACCAACTCTAAAGGAAATGCTTCCTCTCCTCACCTCTGTCCGCGCGGAGAGAAAGTGGCCTACTTAGGTACTGACTCTGGACAGAGGGATATCTACATTATGGATGCTCGCGGTGGCGTGCCCAAACGTTTAACCTTTCAAGGGGTGCTCAATCTCTGTGGTTGGGAAAATCATAAGACCTTAATCTTTACCAGCAATAGCGCAACTTTTAGTCCAAGAGTAAGCTTCCTCTACTCCATCAATACAGAAACTCTAGAAGTAAAAGAGTTGGGACTAGGCCACGCCTCCACTCTACATACCCACAATGGCAAACGAGTACTCGGAAGAAATAATGGTGACCCTGCAAGATGGAAACGCTACCGTGGTGGAACCGCGGGAACCCTGTGGCTTGAACAAAGAAAAGGTCAATTTAAACAGATCCTCACATCCCTTAAATCTAACTTGGCCAATCCCCTATGGGTTGAACACACTTGCCTTGGAAAAGCTCCTCGTCTTTTCTTCATTTCTGATCATGAAGGGATTGGAAATATTTATTCGTGTAACCAATCAGGTAATCATGTTAAGCGCCATACTCATAGTGAAAAGTACTATATAAGAAACTTTTCCTACCATGATGGAATCATTATTTATCAAGCAGGAGCAGACCTCTACAAGTATGACCTCAGTGAAGATACCACTGAGCTTATCTCTATCCACGTTCCTTCTTCCTTTAATCAATCTTCTTCTAGAGTGGAAGATGCACAAGACTATCTACAAGAATATACCCTGGCCACTGATGGCTCAAAAATTGGAGTCGTAACACGTGGTCAACTCTTTGTTCGCGCCCCATGGTCATCGGCACCCGTTCACTTGGGTGATCCATCCAAGCGTTATCGTCGCCCTAATTTTATTAATACTAAAAATATACAGGGAGTTTTGGCCATAGAGCTTAATGAAGAAAATGAAGAGACCTTAAAACTCTTCTCCTTCGATACAAAGAAAGGCCAGTTCGATTACAAAGGCACCACTTTGTTTGCCAAGCAAAGTTGGGGTAAGGTTAATACCATCTCAGTCCACCCAGAGAAGGACGTAGTGGCCCTTAGCAATAACCGCAATGAGCTCTTCCTCATCCATCTAAAGCCCAGTAAGCTTGAAAAGATTAGTGAAAATTCCTTTCACTACTATAGTGAAATGTCATGGTCTCCCTGTGGAAACTTCCTCGCTTATTCAGAGGCCCTTAACCGCACGACTCACGAAATCAAGATCTACAACTATAAGACCAAAAAAGCTCGTACACTGATTCCCAGTGTACTCTCAGATACAGCCCCTTGCTTTGATAACAATGGCGAATACCTCTATTTTATTGGGATGCGTGAGTTTCATCCCAATTATACAGAAACCCACTTTGAACTAAGCTTCCCCTTTGCTTCAAAGGTCTATGCAGTGGCCTTACAAAAAGACCTACCCTCTCCTCTTGAGTTGTATGAAAACTTCGACATTGAAGAGCAAGAAACATCCGATGAAAAGCCAGAGGAAAGTGTAGACAAAAAAGTTTCTAAAAAAGTAACAAAGAAAGTGGCCAAAAAAGCGACGGCCAAAACGTCGAAAAAGGCAACCAACAAAGACACTAATAAAGACGCAAAGAAGGAAGAAGAAACCCCTACCCAAATCGACTGGGACGGCATTGAAAACCGCATCTTCTCTCTTCCTCTCCCCCTTGGAGGATACCGTGACCTGGCCTGTATTGAAGATAAAATCTTAATCCTCAAAGAGTCAGTCAAAGGACTCAATCCCTTCCGCGCCACTGCAAGTAACCCCACTCTTTATACTTACTGCTTGAAAGAAAAGAAGTTTGAAGCCTTCCAAAAAGGATGTCATGGTTTTGAACTTTCCCTCAATGCAAAATACATCATTATGGACACAGAAGAAGGTCTACGCCTTACTTCCACCGAAGGGCGCCCAACTGATGGAGAAGAAGAAAATAAGAAAGATGGTTACTTAAACCTCACCAATATTCGTCTGTTGATCGATCCTAAAAAAGAATGGAAGCAGATGTATCAAGAAGGCTGGATTCTTCAAAGGGAGCATTTCTGGACCGAAGATATGAACCGAATTGACTGGGAAAAAGTCTATTTAAACTACCTTCCGCTTTTAGAAAAAGTTCATACTCGTAAGGAATTCAGTGATCTGATGTGGGAAATGCAAGGAGAGCTCGGTACAAGCCATTGCTACGAATTTGGAGGAGACTATCATCGCCGCCCAAAAAATAGTACTAATGGAAGCCTAGGTGCTTCCCTCAAATGGAATGCTTCAACCAACTCATTCACGATCACCGATATTCCTCAAGGAGACTCATGGATTCCTGAAGCGAGTTCTCCTTTACGTCACGCAGACGTTAATCTAAATGCCGGAGATCAAATTCTAGGAATCGATGGAAGAAGCTTCCATGGACCGGGTGATCTTGACCTTGCTCTCATGGGTCGCAATGGCCAGAGAGTTCAACTTGAAATTAAGAGAAAAGCGGAAAAAGAAAATGACTTTGTTGAAGTCATTGCTCGCAATTCCCATCACCTTGCACGCTACAGAGACTGGGTTAATCAGAATAAAGAGTATGTTCATAAAAAAAGTAAAGGAAAAATTGGCTACGTTCATATCCCCGATATGGGAGTTCATGGATTCAGTGAATTCTATCGCAACTTCCTAAGTGAATGCACTAAGGAAGGTTTAATTGTCGATGTACGCTACAATGGGGGAGGCCATGTCAGTCAGCATATCCTCAAAATTTTAGCTCAGAAAGTAATTGGATTTGATAAGACACGCTACATGGATATTGAGCCCTATCCCGCCTATGCTATTAATGGACCTATCGTTGCCCTCACCAATGAACATGCCGGAAGTGATGGCGATATTTTCTCCCACAGCTTCAAACTCATGAATATTGGACCACTTCTTGGTAAGAGAACTTGGGGTGGTGTCGTTGGCATCTGGCCTAGACATCCTCTTAATGATGGAACCATTACGAGTCAGCCTGAGTTTAGTTTCTGGTTTAAAGATGTAGGCTATCAAGTAGAAAACTACGGAACAGACCCCGACATTGAGGTTGAAAATACTCCAATGGATTGGGCCCGTGGTATTGATCGCCAACTTGATCGCTCCATCGAAGAGGTTCTAAAGCGGGCCAAGAAGACTCCGGCCCTTAAGCCTAACTTGAATAAGGGAATCCCCAATTTAAAGGCTCCCAAACTTCCTAAAAAATAAGTTCCTAATAAGGCCTTCCTTGGAGGGCCTTATTTCATTTTAACCCAAAGGGTCTTTTCGACTTTGGCCACCAGCTCTCCGGACTCACCATAAATGAGGGCCTCAAAATGAGGTTCACACTTTCCCTGCTCTTCAACTTCTCTTTTGATGCTCTCCACTTGTTCTGCGGTAATTTCAAAAGTACAGCTTACACAGTCTCGTCCAGGACTTTTAAATTTTATATTCGCGGCCTTATCCCAAACAATATAGTCCCGGCCCAATTTATTCATGAGAATCAACATATAAAAGGGATCAACCATGGAATAGAGGCTGCCCCCAAAATGAACACCGACATAATTTGAGTTTAGTTTTTTCAAAGGCATGGAAACTTTGATGGTCATCTTTTTTTCATCAAGTAAGCGGACCTTAACCCCGGCACCAAAATAGGGTGGCCAAAAGTTCATCACCCTCAAAACGGTTTTCAAAGATAAGCTTCGCTTTATTCCCATTAGTCACCCATCATATGTTCGGGCACACTAAATTTCCCGTCTTCATCACAAGGAAACTCGATCTGACCT
>JBFHGF010000060.1:0-11328 GCA_041583335.1 Bacteriovoracaceae bacterium | reverse complement strand
GAAAGTCTTCTCAGCTAAGGCCACTTTCTTCCAGAATCGCATTTTTAAAGCCTCATCTTCAGGAGACTTCTTCCCCGTAATTTTAGATAAACTGTAATCCATCGCCTTGAAAATATCTTGGTACTTTTCCTTTTGAATCATACTAAGAAGAGGCTTCTTTGCTTTTTCAAATTTCAGGTCCCCTACAGTTTTAATGGCTTCACGAATAAGGTTGGTGCGCTTCTTACTACCATCTTTAGGCGCATAGTAATTCCTCTTATCATAGAGCATACTCCAAACATAAGGAGCTTGATCAGTAGCTTCAAGAGTTCTGATATTATCGAGCGCCTGTTTTCTTACAATAAAGCTATTGTCCTGCAAGGCCTTGCCATAGAGAGCAGTGTATTTCTTTTCTTTTAGGGCCAATAATGTTTTCAAGGAGGCCATTCTAAGAACCCAATTGGGATGTTTTAAAAATTTGGCAAGAAATGGACTACTCTTTTTCCCCATAATTCTTCCTACAAGAAAAGTAGCTACCCAGCGATTCTTATCAGGGTATGTTTCCTTCTTCATTACATCAATTAAGGCCGGGATTGCCTTGCCAGAATAAGAAAGGACTTGTTTGCGCAGCTTAAGAACATCTTTATTATTCAGATCTTTCTTAAATTCAGAAGTGATAATTTCTCTTACGGCCTTTTGAGTACGAGGGGTATGAGACTCAATTTTACTTAGATTAACGCCCTTCTGTCCGGCATGTACGGCATAAGGAAAACTCAATGCTCCTACAAAGAGAAGGAGCGACATCTTTTTAGATAACTTCGACATAATTTTTCCTTAATGAGGCCTTGGGCCTATCCTAACATTTTTTCAAATTCACTGAGAAGCTCATCCGCTGATTTCTGATCCCCACCGTTGGATGGAACCTCTGGGTTTTCTTCAGCAGCAGCTTCGGTTGCTGTATCATCCGCAGCAGGATTTTCTTCGGCACTAACTTCAGGAACTTCCTCAACAGGAGCAGATACCTCTTCAACAGGAGCAGCTGCCTCAGGCTCCGCCACTGGTTCTGGAGTTGGTGCTTCTTCGACAGGAGCTGTTTCTGCAACGGGAGCAGATCCCCCCTTAAGTGCCGCAAGCTCTTTCTTGAGCTGTTCATTTTCTTGCTGGTATTTTTTAAGGTTGGCGAGGTCTTCTTCAATAATCTCATACTCCATCAACCTTTCTTTCAACTCATCTCTTTCGCCAGTGACTTTATCAAGTTCGGCCGAAGAATCATTACCACCGCTACTAGCTCTCGCTTCATCTAATGCGCTATTGGCCTCTTCGAGTTGATTTTTTAATCCAGTAACTTCTGACTTAACAATATCGTACTCTTCTTGAGAAATACCTCCTCCATTACTTGAACGAGCAGCTTCAAGCATTTTTTCAAGTTCAGCGATAGTGGCATCCTTTTGGGAAAGAAGAGATTTTAAATTTGCGATTTCAGCATTCTTTGAAGCAAGCTCTTCGCTACTTGCACCACCAAGTGAAATTCCTCCAGTAGGCAATTCACTTGTTGGTAGAATCGCTGGAATCCCCTCTCCGACTTCAAGTCCTCCTCCTCTAAAGAGTGATGACTTTAGTGCATTGGAATTAGCAATAATTGAATCGAGATAGTTCTTTACTACCGATGCTGGTATTTGATGAGAAAGTTGATGAAACTTTCTTCGGTTGTAATACCAATAGGCAACAAGAACCGAAAATACCACCACAAGAACCGCTATCACGATACTCATGGTCTCATCAGTGAATTGAGTTAAGACTAGTCTTATAGATTCCACACTTCCATCCTTGGAATAAAAATTTTATCGCTCTCCGAGCCATATTTTTAATTTACTCACTATCATTAAATCTTAGGGGACAGCACCTTCCAAGTTCTCTAATCGTGAGAGTACAACTATATAAAATTATAACGGTTAGACTAAATTCGTGTCAACGAGCACAGGCCTTCCTACTCGATTAATTCAGAAGTTTAAGAAGTTCTTTTCTCAACTTCTTATGCCCTACTACTATAGTCGACATAAAGGGGTTAAATGACTTTCCCCTATAGTTTGACACAAAGGCTCCGGCCTCTTCGGCAATAAGAGAAGAAGCGGCCATATCCCAAGGAGAAAGGCCCCTTTCCCAGAATCCTTCAAAGATTCCCTCGGCCACAAGACACATATCAAGCGCAGCACTTCCCATTCTACGAATTCCTCGTGCCGCCTTCATCATGTCTACAAAGATTTTGAATTCTACATCAAACTCCTGGCCTTTCTCACAAGCAAAGCCTGTAACCAAAAGAGCATCTTTCAGTTTCTTTGCACGAGTGGAGTGCTCAAGTTTAGTCTTAGAAACTTTAATACCTGACTTTGTTAGTCTCTTAGTAAGGAGATAACTTCCCTTGCCCTTGGTTGCATAGTAGGTCTGAGCTGTTCTTGGACGGTGGACGACTCCAAGAATAGGCTCTCCAAAATAGGCCAGACAAGCACAAACTCCGTAGTAATCCATATTATTGAGGTAGTTGGTCGTCCCATCTAAAGGATCAATTATCCAAGTAAAAGGAATTTTCTTATATTCTTTAAATGCATCTGACTTTCCCCCGTATTCTTCAAAAGCACTTTCTTCGGCCAAGAAGTCTGCTTTTTTTACTAGAGGTCTCAACTTTTTAATGAGGAAGTTCTCAGCTTCGATATCTGCATTAGAGACTACGCCTTGCGCTTCTTTGGAAGTAATCTTTAAACTTCCCAACTTCTTCTGGTTCCTCAACAACTTCTCACCTGTTTTTTCACAGGCCTCTATAACTTGTTCGAGAATATAGTTGAGCTCTTTTGAATTAAGAGGAAATTCATTCATTCGTTTCATCCTCATTCACTTCTTCCAAATTTGTAATCACTTGTTGCAGGTCCTCACTGGATAATTGTTCCTTTGAAGCAACGGCGTAGCTTTCCGCAAACCAAAGCCCAAGATCAACCTGCTTACACCTTTCACTACAAAAAGGACGAAATTCCGAATCGTAGTAATTAAATAACTCATTACACTTTGGACAATTTATTTCTAAATATTTTCCTTTGCCCATATATTCCTCTGACTCTTAATTTTATTTCTTTCAAACTGTTCACGCACCCGAGAGCATAACTCATCGGTCACCTTTAGCGATTGCCCATCTAAACTTACCACAGGTTGAGGGCCTCTCAAAGAATTGATTATAAAAGCGCTATCAAAGCGATCAAGAGCTTTACGCTCGACTCTCTCCATCTTTGAGTTAAGTCCTTTAAGACCTTCCTCAACACCTATTCCCAGCAGCATTTCACCACTCACATAAGGAGCAATAAAGGAATCATCTCGTTCATCATAAAAAATAATATTTGCGACAGCAGTTTCTAAAATTAAATCTCTATGATTATAGAACAGAAGTGTTTCATCTTTTAACTCTTGGGCCCTAAACGTATCGAGGTAATTTCCAAGTTTCACATTACTTTTTCTGTCTTGATGTCCATGCGGATTAAGTGCAAGCGCTAATCTATGAACTTTACTCTCTTCAAGCTGAAAAGGAGAAATGCTCAGAAGAGAGTGAAGCTCCTTGTCGGCATCTCGAAAAAGGGTAAAACGAAACCTCCACTGCCCTTCACAAATAATTTCACGATCTAGTGAGACAAAACCCTCTTTCCACCTTTGCCCAATGAGACTTGTAAACTCTCCAGGCCACAACCACTCGGCAGAATCCACAAGCCGCTTAGAATGAGCGTCATAGAAGGGGATCTCTCCATTAGAAATTAATCCAGTCGTAAAAACCGACATTCCCCATAGAAACGCAGAATTGCTCATTAACAACTCTAAATCATTAGAATTAGGTTTGTGGCCATCCAATAAATATAAGTTTTGTCTTTCACTATTCATTCGATCTCATATCTCAAATATGGTAAAACGCATTCTTTCTACCTTAAACAATGGTTTAATTATGTTGGCGCAAATGAATCCTACCTTTATTGGCCTTGGATCACAAACACGGGCCTGGATTTGTAACTTGAGAGACTCTCAAGTTAAGGCACAAGTATACCTGAGAAGCGGTAGCTCTTCCCAAAAAATTCTGCAAGAAATGGGATTTGAACAAAGTCATGACTTGAAAGATAGCAAGGTTATCTTTCTTCTTATCCCTGATGCCGAGCATTTTAATTTCCTCAATGAGCATCGCCAGCAGATGGCTCCCAAGAGCTTAATCATTGTTGCTCATGGAGCGAGTGTAATGGAACACAACCTCCCTAAACTCTTTCCTGAGTTCAACTTTGCTCTTTTGGCCATCAAGGCCATTGCCAGTGAAATACGCTACCAATACGTTAATCAAGGAAAGCTAGGGGCCGTCTATTCTCTAGAGACCATATCCGAAGATAAGAAAAAATTCTCCAAAGACCTGCTCGATGAAATTTCTCAGAAAGTAGGAATCACCTCTGGACCTTTTCCCGTAACTTTTGAGCAAGAGGCGAAGGCCGATCTCTTTAGCGAGCAGTCTCTTCTTTGTGGACTCCTCCCCTACGCTGCCGAACAGGCCTATAACTCCCTACGGGCCAATGGTATCCCCAAGGAGCTTGCTTTTATGGAGTGTTGGCTAGAAGTCAAACTTATCGCCGATGCTATGGTAAAAATGGGCCCTGAAGACTTCTTTGACCTTATAAGCCCCCATGCCCTGGTAGGCAGTGAGTTGGCCCGAGAAAGAATTTTTGACAAAGGCCAGGCCAAAGTCATAGAAGAGATGCGTCAAAACATATGGGATGGAAGTTTCTTTAAGCAGGTTAATAACCTTGATGTGGCCGCAGTTCGCGCCAAAATAAAATCCCATTGGTCACAAGGTGAGCTTCAGCAAACCTATAACGAATTGAAGGATAATCTCATTCCTCAATAATAAATTTAGAGAAAATTATGGAAACTATTCTTAACACAAGAAAAATTCGAAAAAGAAAACTTCACAAAGGCAGCAAGCCTCTAAGTATGCTGACGGCCTATGACTATCAAACGGCACAAATGTTATCGGAAACTGATATCGATATGCTCTTGGTTGGGGACTCTGTTGGTAATGTTGTTCTTGGTTACGATACCACTGTTGAAGTTACTGTTCATGATATGATCACTTTTGGAGCGGCCGTTAAACGTGGAGCTCCCAATAAATTTGTTGTTGTTGATCTTCCTTTTGGAAGCTATGCCACCGTAGAAAAAGGCCTGGAAAGTGCTATTGAAATTTTTCAAAAGACCAAAGCCGAGGCCATCAAACTTGAAGGGGCTTCTCCTCTCTTTTTAGAACTCATCACTCGTCTTACTGAGGTGGGTATCCCTGTAATGGGCCATATTGGCCTAACGCCACAAAGTGTTCACCAACAAGGTGGCTACTACGTACATGGTAAAACCAATGCTTCGGAAGCTCGTATCTATAAAGAGGCCATGGAACTGGAAAAAGCTGGCTGCTTCAGTATTGTACTTGAATTTGTCGAGGCCAACTTGTCCCAAAGAATTTCAGAGAATCTCTCCATACCCATTATTGGAATCGGCAGTGGCACTCAAACTGACGGTCAAGTTCTCGTGATCAATGACCTCCTTAAGCTTGGTCCAAAGATGCCACCAAGCTTTTGTAAACCAATGGCCGACCTCTACTCTATTAAGAAAGATGTTGTTGAACAATACCTGTCAAGATTTAACGAAGCTGGGATGACTCAAGGTGAAACTGAATCAGAACAGCATTAGAAATAAAATAGAAGAGGCCCTTCAAAAGTGGAGTAAGGCCTCTGATATCTTCTACACCTTAGACATGGGCAATACCCATCCTCATGTAGGAGTTTTTGAAGGCACAACTCTCAAAGAGGTAAGGGCCCTTTCCCAAGAAGAGGCCATGAGGCTTAAACAATCTCCTCATTGGGTGTCTTCAAATGTTACCCATACCGATATCCCTAAAGAGCATCGCCTCGATCACTTGCGCCTAGAAAACTCCTTCCTTGATATGAAGGTCGACTACACCATGACCCTTGGAGAAGATCGACTCTATCAAGCCTACTTCC
Source organism: Bacteriovoracaceae bacterium (assembly GCA_041583335.1). Taxonomy (GTDB): domain Bacteria; phylum Bdellovibrionota; class Bacteriovoracia; order Bacteriovoracales; family Bacteriovoracaceae. The sequence goes on along the minus strand of JBFHGF010000060.1, from coordinate 5,290 downwards.
TTCACAAGCTCTTTCCCCAGGAAACTTTTACGCTCATTGATGCAGGAACGTTTATTACAGTGGATCATATCACTCCTTCGGGCTTCAACGGTGGCTTTATCTTTCCAGGTCTTCGCGTCTTTATGAAGTCATTCGGACAAGGACAAAAGCTAACGGGGGACCTCCCACTGCCCTTGGATCTCAAAACGAAATTGCCAAAATCTACCCCCGATGCCATGACTGAGGCCGCAAAATCTTATCTCAAAGGTATTGTTGAAATCACGGCCAACAGGGAAGGTTCAAATCTTGTTTTTACCGGGGGCAATGGAGAATTACTCGCTAAACAATACGAGAGCGACAACTTCTTCCCCCATCTCATCCACTACTCTCTCTTTTATATTGCTCAACACGCTAAACAGCTCTAAGTTATTGAAAATCATACCTAGATATTACTAATCTCCATGGCCAATCAGGGCCTTTTGTGTCATATTCCTCCCATGAAAATTGCACTTTGTGTCACTGGCTCTATCAGCGCGTATAAGGCCTATGACCTCACTCGATTATATGTAAAGGCCGGGCACCATGTTCGCGTAATCCTCTCACGAGGGGCCCTCGAATTTATTCAACCGAAGACCTTTAGTTATCTCGGTGCCGAAAAAGTGTATGGACCGGAAGATGACTTCACCTCTCAAGATATTGAGGGTGGCGAAGGCCCAGTTCTTCATATCAATTTAGTGAAGTGGGCCGACACTATGGTCGTTGCTCCCCTAAGTGCCAATACCCTTTCCGACTTTGCTTATGGAAAGGCTTCAAGCCTTATGACTTCACTCTTCTTGGCCTGGGATAACCAAAAGCCACTTCTGGTTTTTCCTGCCATGAACACAAAGATGCTCGATCATCCTTTCACTCAAGGTAACCTCGAAAAGCTTAAAACTCTTCCCTATGTTTTTGTTGGAGCGACAGCTTCTGGAACACTTGCCTGTGGAGATATAGGAGCTGGAAAGCTAGAAGATATTGAGACGATCTTTGCCTTAACCGAAAGCTACTCTTTGCAGAGAACAGATCAAACACTATTACTTACAACAGGTGCGACCTTAGCTCCCTTAGATTCTGTTCGCTACCTTACAAATGCAAGTACAGGAAAAACATCTATTCCTTTTATCACTCAATCTCTCGCCCGTGGGATAAAGACTATTGTTATAGCTGGTCAAAATGCAACAAAAGAACTGGAGCGCTTTGCCCATCATCCCCTTTATAGCTTAACTCGTGTGACCACAACTGATGACATGTACCATGCCGTCCATAAGCACTTTAAAGATGCTGACCTCTATATTTCTACGGCCGCTATTGGTGACTTCTACTTCCCTCAAGCTTCTGGAGAAGAGAATAAGCTCAAGAAGTCGGCCCTTGGCGATGCACTTCCCATTGCCAAGTCAAAAGATATTCTACGGTCTGTGCTTGATATCAAAGCTCCTCACCAAAAAGTGATTGGCTTTGCAGCAGAAACACAACTTACAGACGAAGTTCTTAATGAAAAATTTGGACGTAAACCTGTCGACTATCTAGTGGGAACTCAAGTCTCTTCAGGCCTCATTCAAAATAATGGGCAACAAGGATTTGGAACCGATGAGGCAACTTATCGCTTTGTCGATTCTTCAGGAAAAATTTCAACACCTATGCACCTCACCAAAAAGGCCATGGCCTCACAGGTGCTCAATCAATTTACACGATAAGAAATCGATTAGGATATTTAGGATTTGAAGATGCAACTCATCAGAAAAAGAAATGAATTTCTCAAATGGAGAAAAGAGCTTAAGAATTCAAAAGTTGGACTTGTACCCACTATGGGTAACCTACACGCAGGGCACCTCTCATTGGCCAGAAAGGCCCTTGCTGAAAATGATCAAGTTATAGTCACGATCTTTGTAAATCCTAAACAATTTGGACCAAATGAAGACTTAGATCACTACCCAAGAACTCTAGATCAAGATATGCAGAAACTTGCCACCCTTGAAGGTAGCGAAAAAATTACCATTTTCAACCCCGCTTCCAATGATGAAATCTATCCGGCCAATTTTCAAACCACAGTTGCAGTCAATGGACTTGATAAAGTACTTTGCGGAAAATACAGAGCAACACACTTTGAAGGGGTGACAACTGTTGTCTATCAACTCTTTGCTCTATCTCAGGCCAATCAAGCTTATTTTGGCCAAAAAGATTTTCAACAATTTAAAGTGATCGAGAGAATGGCAAAAGACCTTCTTCTCCCTATCGAACTCCATATGTGCCCTATAATCAGGGAGAAAGATGGTCTGGCCCTCTCTAGCCGTAACCAATACCTAAGCACGCAACAAAGAACAGAGGCCATTAAATTGAACCAGGCCTTAAATGAAATCAAAGAAGCTTATTGCGGCCATGGAAAGGACACCGCTCTTTCCAAGCGAGCACAGCTTCTCGATAGCGATCAGCGCTTTCAATATCTCGAGATTCTTGAAACCGAAGCCCTAACCTCTAATATCCCAGAGGTTCATGAAGGTTTTGGTAAAGTTGTGGTTGCAGGTGCCCTTATCCTAGGCGATACTCGTCTTATAGATAATCTTTTGATTTAGACCAAGGATTTGAATGTTAGATAATGAATTTCATATTTCTCAAGATGCAAGAGCTTCTTTAGTTTCCATTATTTGTCCTCGCTTTGAAGAACATAAGACAGAAGTTGAAACAGGCCGTTCTCTAACTGAACTTAGAGAACTTCTGCGCACGCTAGAAATTGAATCTGGTTATCAATACGTTCAAACGAGAAACTCTCTTGACCCTGCCACTATCCTTGGTTCAGGAAAATTAAAAGAGATTGCCGATAAGGCCAAGGAAGAGGGTTCAAGCTTATTAGTTTTTGACTTCGAACTGACCGCTTCACAAATTAGAAATATTCGCAAAATTACCGGGCTATCTGTAGTAGACCGAGTCCACGTCATCCTTGAAATCTTTGCCAAGCATGCGCGAACTCGTGATGCAAAAATCCAAATTGAAATCTCCCGCCTTCAATATGTTCTTCCTCGCCTTTCCGGCTTTTGGTCCCACTTGGGCAGACAGCGTGGTGGTATTGGTGTACGTGGTGGAGAGGGCGAAAAGCAAATCGAGCTCGATAGACGTATTATTCGCGAAAGAATTGAGTTCTATAAAAAAGAACTCAAACTCTTGGCCAAGTCTCGTGAACAACAAAAGAAGAAACGCCAGAATCAGGCCGTTACCGCGGCCTTGGTGGGATACACCAATGCGGGTAAATCTTCACTTATGAATCGTCTATGCCAAGTTGATATTAAAGAAGAGAATAAACTCTTCGCAACCTTAGGTTCAACGTTCAGGACTCTTAACCCAGACACCCACCCACCTATGATTTTGATCGATACAGTGGGATTCATCTCAAACCTTCCTAACACACTTATCGATGGTTTTAAAACGACACTCGAATCGGCGCTAGAAGCAGACCTTTTGATTATCGTTTGTGATATCTCTGATCCTAATTACAAAAAACAGCTTCAAGTAACAGAAGATGTACTCAATGAGCTAGGTGTTCACGACACAGAAAAGATTATTGTCTTCAATAAAAAAGATCTTTTAAATGATCCCATTAAAGCAAAGATCATCAAACGAGTTCATCCCAACTCTTATATCGTAAGCTCTTTTAACCAAGAAGATATGAAGAATTTAAGAAGCGAGGTGATCAACTACTTCTTAAGTAAGCAGGAAAAATATGACCTCTTCATTCCTTACGAGGAAGGGGCGGCCCATTCAGCAGTGGCCTCAAAGACCAATATCATTAAAACTAGTAATCATGAAAAAGGGATTTTCTATCGTGTAAGAGTCCCAGATTTTATATTCAATCAACTGGGACTCCATTCTTTTGTTTTGAAACCTGAGGAAGCCGATAACTTCCAATAGAAGGATGGATTAATTAAAGCTCAATACCGTTAATAAAACAAATACTCTTCGCTTTTGTGATCTTCACTTTACTCATGAAGCTTGAATCGATATCGATCTGCTCTACACTACTGCTAAAGAAAGATCGAGAAATGCTGATTCCATCACTCAGTCCATTGTAAAGTTCTTTAAGTGCATTAGTACATTTAGCAATTTCAAACTTCTCAGTTCTTGAAAGGCTTAGCTTACAGTCTGTATTTCTAGCAAGGAGCTCGGCCTTGTGAACCGAATAATCTGCAAGAAACTCAGCATCAGAATAATTTGAGTCACCATTATAAGAGCGAGCAATCTCTTCAAGATCAAGATAGGCATCAAGATAAATTCCAGCACACTGATTCTTAGTTGCTGCAAATGATGAAAATGTAAGTAACACAGTAAGTACAAAGAGTAGCTTCTTCATAGGTATTCCTTTGATTGGGGTTTGCCCAATCATAGGATAAAAAAGCATGAAGATGGTTCTAAGGGGTAAGGATTACAAGGGCCGCCTAAATTCTAAACGAAAACTAGAAGGCCCCACTTCTAAAGTAGAGCGATACTGAAAAGACTACGAATACAATTCCTAGCCCAAAATAAACAAGCATATTATCTCGATCCATATTTGTACTATCGGTCTATTTAAGCGGAAATCTGAGCATAAAGTTTATCAAGAATACCCTCTAACTCATTGAGATCAATTGGTTTTTTAAGAATTACTTCTCCTCTCCTCTCATCCCTTCCCATAACAAAAACAGGAATCTGCGTAACTAAAGCTTTAGCATCGGCCAACTCTTCACTAATTACTACGAGGTCGGGACCAAATTCCTCTAAGCGAAACTCAAAGTCTTCCCTATTATCCAAAGCATAGAGCTCCCAGCGGGATGAATTTTTTAAACGTACTTCCCACGCTTTAAACATCAGGGGATCACTTTCGAGTAAGAATACTTTTTTCATTGGCCAATCACCTCAAAAACCTTTTTCGTTACGACGAAGATTTGTTACCCTGAGAACGTAAAGACAAGCACCATAGGTGTCAAGTGAGCAGGTAGAGGAAAATGGGTAAGAGCAAAATTCAAATTGTTGATCACGATGGATTCGTACTCAAAGAGTTTGCCCCTGAAGAAATGGAACAGGCCTATCAGTATGCCGAGCTTATGGAGTCCATGGATATTGAAGTTGAAATTAAATCACCATCTCTTGCCCGTACTCTTGCAGAGAGTTTAGGTGCAAAACAGAAAGACTTGGCGCTTTTGGACCAAGAATTAGATGAAGAGATCGAAGATCATATTCCCAATTCCAACTGTGGTCCATGTCAATAATATCCCTTTAAACACAATACCCCACTATCTCTCATTAT
>JBFHGF010000059.1:0-11363 GCA_041583335.1 Bacteriovoracaceae bacterium | reverse complement strand
GTTATCGACAATTGTGATTTTCTTCTTATTGAGTCTTTCTTCAAAGCTCTCAATGAGTTCAGAGATCATTCCCTTCAAGTTATGATAAGTAAAATTAATTTCTCCTTGCTCATCGGCCTTTAAGGTTCTCTCTAGGTTGCGCACTTCAGTGATAAGGCATTTCATTTTATTTAAAATTTCACTGTCTTTTTCTATAATATGTTTCTGTTCTTCGTTGAGTCCTGATCGATGTAAACTGCGCAGAGAGCTAATGATAGCAAAGACGTAATTTGAAAAATCATGGACCAATACTTGATAGGTGATATCTTTCATTTCTATCGTTTGTTTCAGTTCTCGAGTTTTTTGTGCCACTTCTCTTCGCAATTCTTGAGAGCGTTTCTTATCTTTACTGACTGTGGTTAGTGCAGGAAAGAGCATGGTGAAACCCTGTAAAATAGAGAAGTAGAGAGTAAAGGCCCACAAGTTATTGGCCTCATACATCCTTATAAAAGGGATGATAGAGTGTAGAGCTCCAAACATTATGAGCAAAATAGAGAGTGAAAATTTTAGATAACTCTCACCTCTGTAATGTTTAAATATCTTCCCTCCAAAGTAGAGTAGGGGCAAACCAATACTCAAGGAAACGGGAAGTGCTGCTAAGGTAAAGGATGGAGTTACTGTCGTGAGGAGGTAGGATGATGCTAACGTTATTAAATTGATGACGATAATAGTTTTAAATTTTGGCCTTATATTCGTGAAGCTAGTGGCCACAATGATTAAAAAAATAATGGAGGGCATGGCCGTTGCTTGAGCGAAAATGATGGGGAAGGTTCCCTCTTGTAAAATGCTTACACAAAGCAAATTAAAAAATGAGCTAATCCAATAAAGTGTCTGATAGAGGTTGCTGCGATCTTTGGTTTGAAGATATATAATAAACTGCAAGATGGAGTTTATGGATATGATGGCAGTTAGAATGACAATGAGAAAACCAAATGCTTCCAAATAAATATCCTTCAAATATATCGTTGTCTCTAATTCTACTTGCTTAGAGGGCTAAATGTTAAAACTTTTATCATATACATAAATAATATCTTTGGAATAAGTGAATAACCTTCTGATTTTCTTGGATAATCGAAGATTCCCTTAAATCTTTTGATGATCCCTCCGATCAGTCTTTACATAAATTTTTTGGAGGTCGAAATGAAAATATCACTAAGAACACCCATCGTACTCCTAGGGCTCTTTTCCCTAGCATCATGTACTTCACACCTGAGAAGGGATCCTTCCTCAGTTTCTTCATGTAACTTGTATATTGAAAACCTTGATCACGTGGTTAAGCTCTCGGATATGCAAAAAGACGAATTTTCAAAAGCTGCGCATAAGCATGATTGGAATATGGTTTTTGATAAATCTGAACTAAGAGAAGGCGATCATATGGTATCTGGTCTGATTGAAGATCACCTCCAAAAGAAGCTGTCTTTTAGAAGTAACTATGTTTACTTTGTTCCTTACAGTCTAAAAGTAGAAAAGGCCTACTCACCAGAGGTGGATTCTAAAGTAACGGAAGTTTCTTTTGACCATAAGTATGAGTTGAAAACACTTGAACTGAGCCCGGCCTATGGACTCAAGGGCAGAAGTGTAGCTTCTCATAACTTTAAAAAATCATACCCTGTAGGGGATCAATCAAGTCCTTTCTACTCTCAATTTGAAAACCACTTTTTCGACCTAGGTCAACTTGAGGGGGGAAGTCTAACGAGTACGAAGTGGGCCGACAAAGGCAGTATGGTTCATTTCTTCAAAGACGTGATCTCTGATCTTCCTAAGTGTTCTGATATTTAATTTAACTTGATTATATATGGCATGGAAAAGGTCCTACTTTGTAGGGCCTTTTTTATGTTTAGACTATTCGATTGAGATAAATTCAATTATCGTAAAAGGGTCATGGCCTTACAGTACCTATTCACCAAATTTGTCGATTTTATCCAACTTAGAAAGTATGCCTCATACCGTCAGCATTTCTCAAACCCTCGTCTCGCGCAACAAAAGTCTTTGGAGAAAATTCTCGATCGTACACATGACTGCGAGATTCGCCGCCGTTTGGGGATTGAATCGATAAAGTCACTGGAAGACTTTAGAGAGAAATGTCCCATTACCAGTTATGAAGACTATGCCCCTTTGATGGAGTCTCTCTTTGAAAAGGATAATCAGGCCAAGGTCTTAAATCGTGAAGAGGCATCGTACTTTATTGCTACCTCGGGGACGACATCAAAACCAAAACTCTTTTCTGTTACCGATTTCTATCGCGAAGAATTCCAAAGGGTATTTTTGGCGTGGCTGGGCTGTATCAAGAAAGTACGGCCACAGGCCTTTGCGGGTAAAACCCTTTATCTTGCGGATGCCACCGTGGTGGGAACCTCTCCCACTGGAGTTCCCTTTGGTGTGTTAAGTGGATATAACTTTAGAAAAATTCCTAAGCTCTTGCGCGAGGCCATGTACTGTACCCATGAGCATTTCTATGAATTAGGTGATCAGCGCAAGAAGGACATAACCCTCTTGGCCCACGCGCTTAGTGCAGAGGTTACCAATATTGGAACCGTTATGCCGGAGACGGTAACCCAGTTCCTTGAGAAATTCTTCGATTATAGTGATGAGGTTCTTCAGTATATGAAAACGGGACGCCCTCCCTTTGATTATCCCGAACGTTTTGCCAAGAGCATGTCCCTTATTCCTAACCAAGAGGCCATTGCGCGCATGGAATATTTAAAGGCGCAGGGGCAATGGGCCAATTTCTATGATTTCTTTCCACGCCTTAATACTATTATCTGCTGGAAAGGGGCCTCGGCCAAATTCTACTACGATAAAATGAAGAATTATCTTCCTGAAGATGTCGTTGTTTGGGATGCCATCTATTCAGCAAGTGAAGCTGTTTTCAATCTTCCCGATGACGCCGAGGTCATAGGTGGTCCCGTTGCTGTGGATGGAAATTTTCTCGAATTTAGAGATGTTTTTGACGAACAATCTCCTCTACTTCTCGTTGATGAACTGGAATTGGGGGGAGAGTATGAAGTCTTTGCAACGACGAGCATGGGGCTCTTTCGTTATAGAATAAACGATAAAATTCGCGTAACCGGTTTTCGTGAACAAACTCCTATCATCGAATTTGTAGAAAAAGTAGGGCTATGGCTAAACCATGCCATGGAGCGGATAACGGCCACACATGTGTGTGAACTGATGGATAAGGTTAAAGAAAAATTAGGTCTCGAATCAGAGAGGCTTTTCTATTTTACCATGTGTCCCTGCCATAAAGGTGACTTGATTCATTACTTAGTTCTCTTGGAAACGGACTATCCTGAATCCTCTTTCACAGACCTTCGACTTGATGAGCTATTCTTTGAGATTAATCCCAATTATAAGCGCAATATCGATGGCCACCTCTTGGGGCCTATGAGGCTTAAGATTTTGGAGAAGGGGCATTTGAAAAAGGAGCTGCAAGAAAGGGAGTCCTCTGGCCAAACCACGGCGCAATTTAAGTATTCCCCTATTGAAAAGGACCCTGCTGTGGCCAAGGCCCTTTGCCCTTGTTGCGTGGGCCATTAGAGTTGGTCGTGAATTTGTGTCATATACTCAATTTTTTCTTTCAGCAGATTCTTTAAGCTCACCCTTAGGTATTTTTCAAGATCAGCATCGGTACTGGCCGTGTTGCTGATGATCATTTCATAGATCTCCTTGGTCTCTTCTTCCACGCTTAGAGTGATGGTGTGCTCCGAGAAATAATCGTCCAAGAGGTCCCTTAATAGGCCGCTGAGGTTCAATCCCTTCTTACTGATCATTTGATATTGATCCTCGCGGATCATTAAACTAATTCTTTTTAGATCTTGTGGTTTAGACATATACACTCCTATCTATACGCTATCCTATTATATTCACGAGAATATGCAATAAAAATTTTAAGTATGTTCAAATATATATTGATATGTATGAATATGTATTATAATGTTTGAGTATGACTATGTATTCAATGAGGAGTAAGTTGTATGGTTAATTGGGTAAGAAGTAGAAATGGTTTAGTAGCAGGGGTTTTTGAGGGGATTGGTAAACTCTATGGAATTAATCCCATTGTCTTGAGGCTTTTGTGGATATGCTCAGTTTTATTTGCTGGCTTTGGGCTTTTACTCTATGTGATTTTGGCCGTCTTGATGCCACTTGAGGGAAGAGAGCGTGACTACCAGAAGCCGATGATCCTTGGGGTCTGTGATCGTATCGCCCGTAATTGGGGCCATGACCTAGTGATGGTTAGGGTTCTCTTCTTTGGTGCTTTCTTAGTTTCAGGTGGAACTATGTTCATCGCTTATTTAGTGATGCACTTTCTTATGCCCCATTCTAAAATTGAGTACCATGGGTACTATCAGTCGTGATAGAGCGCAGGTAGAACCTTGAGATCAAGAATCATCCCTAGAAAAATAACGATGGAAAGGGAGATGCCAAATTCTCGAATGGGCAGAAAGCCACTTAATCCAAAGAATGAAAAACAGAAGGTGAGCAAAACGGAGCTTTGAACGATGGGTATAATAACCGTTTTATAGAAGTAAGTTTCATCCCTGCCAGCGCGCTCCTTGAGCATAAGATCCATTGCATGGATGATGTGAAAGGAGCTATCGACAATAAGACCAAGGGAAATACTATAGGTCATTACGGTGGCCACATTGAATGAATTTCCAATGGCCAAGAGAATAGGAAAAGAGCCCAAGACAGGGATGGTATTCACGGCCAAGAAAATAAAGAAGAGTTTTATCTTTCTAAAGTAGAGCAGTGCACATAGGGCGATTAAAGTAAGGCTCACCGAGAAGCTGAGAAAGAGGGTTACGATCATCTGTTTTTGGGCCACCATCAAATGATAGTAGAGTCCATTGAAAGAGAGCTTAAAACCCTTGAAGTACTTTTCTATATTCGATACAAATTCTTCATATTCTTCAATATTGGTAGGACCTCCCAAGAGGGTGAGGCGATGACCTTCATCGTGATGATAGCCTTCGGCCATACCTTGGGGCGCTTTACTCAGCAGGGTATAGTAGGCCAAGGTGGAATCCGGTAATTTCCTTTTCCCGGCATAGATGGCATTGGCCATCACTACCAATTGGTTGGAACTGATGATTTGATAGTGGGGATTTTCTAAGATTTTACTTTCAATACGATTGAGTGCCTTGAGATCATCAATTGAAAAAGATTCTTCTTTGGGTTGGACGATAACCTCTAGTATGGGGGTTCCCATAATCTCTTTGGCCATCTGGAGCATCGTCTCTTTTACGCGCTCACTTGCTGGGAAGTATTCTGTAGCATCGGTGATGATGGGAATCTTGGGGTAAGTGAGGGAGCCAAGTAGGATGGCCAGGGCACAGAATATTGTAATTTTGGTCGTGCTCCAGGGGCGCGTGTATTTATAGAGGATACTGTTGATGTTATGGACTTCTTGTTGTGCTCCACCTCTTCCTTTGTCTTGATTAGGTTTTTTCCAGATTTGAGGAAAGAGATAAGAGAGGCTTAGAGGCCAAAGCACACATAGGCCTGTGGTGAAGATAAACAGAAGTGAGCTGAGTATGCCAAAGTGGGAGATGGCCTCAAGCTTAGAGAAGTAGAGGGAACCAAAACCGATAAAGGTGGTGAAGACCATCAAAAAAATAGGCTCCCTCTTTTCTTTTAAAGCACTTTTCATGTCTCCCACTTCCATGGCCGTGTGGTGGATGTGGAGGATGAGAGAGAGATTAATAATAAAGAGCAATAGAGGGACGATAGAAGTAATGAGGGTTGAAGTTTCAAAAATAATTTTAGTGCACAGTAGAGAGGAGGCGCTGGCCATGAGGGGAGGAAAGAAAACCACTAGAGCAGCACGAATTGATTTTAGGCCAATGAGCAGAAGCAGGAAAACACTGGCAAAGAGGGCCGGGAAGATGGTGGTCTTGATCGACTTTGAATAACGATCGAGTAAGAAATTAGTATAGGGAATTCCGGCGAATTGTGCTTTAGGAAATTTCTCTTTGAGTTTGGCAATGGCCTTTTTTATTCGAGGGTCATGGGCCGGGGCCATGAGGATTTGGAGTTGGTGTTGCTCTGATTCTAAGCGCAGGAGGTCTTTTGCCCCTTGGGGGAGGTCATTGGGACCTAGGACTTGGCATGGGTCGGCTTCATCGTTTTGATCATTTGAATCATTTGTATTGATACATGAAGAGAGGAATAAGGATTTAACGGCCTTAAGAGCGTTGTCGGCCTTTGGGGTTTGAATGACAACGATTGATTTTTGAGAATACAATTGTTCAAAGTTTTCATAGCTGGTAATGCTGTCTTCGGTGAGGAAGATTTTTTCTGAATTCTTTTGTTCCAGATCTTGAGTATAAATGAGGGAGCCAAGGGTGATGGCCACCATCGCTATGAGGGAGAATAAGGCCAGTGGGGAGAAGTTGGTTCTATCCCTTCCTTTCACATTACTCCTGGTCCGCTAGTAAGGAGATCTTCTAGGAAGTAGGCCTGAAGTTCTTGGCGTCCTTTAAGGTTTGCTTTCTTATAAATGGAAGTAATTTGATGGCGAATGGTCTTTTCGCTACTTCCGCGAATTTCGGCCATTTCGGCAGCACTTAGCCCTTTTAAGAGGAACATGGCCACTTCGCGCTCAGCATTGGTTAATGACCAATTTTCAAATTCTTGATCGATCATTGTGCCCAATCCATTGACCAAGATTTTTGACTGGTTGGACAGATCCTTTCTCAGATCTTTGGTAATGTCTTCGAGAACTTTCTTTTCTTTATGGGTGATGAGTAGCTTTTGCTGTTCTGACCTATAGCGGCTGAGGATGTAGCCCACGAGAAAGAAGCTGGCAAAGGCAACGGCGAGATCAAGACCAAGATGCTCAAGTTTTTTGCCATCGAGAAAGTCTTCGATGACATCAATGGCCGTCAGTGCCCCAATTATAGCGAGGACTAGGGTAACGATAACTCTTTCTTTATTAGTTTGAATCAACTCAATATCGCTTATTTGAAATTTTTTATTTTTCGACCATTTTAGCTTATCAGGCCTGTAACATTCTTCCCATTGTTGGCGAAATCATATAGGACGGATGGCCTATAAGTGTTTCTAAGTATCTAATCTTATGAGATATAGGGCAATAAACCTATAGTTCCCGCGCCATTATCTACCTATATTAAGATAGAGGTTTTCAACAAAACTGGGGTTCCATGAATTCTAAACATTATCACCACAATTTAAAAGATAAAAACCATCCATTAAAATTCTCCCTAGGACAAATTGTTCAGGGGGCAAAGAGTCGCCCTCTCTACTTTCTCATCGGCATGATTAATGTCATCATTTTTCATATCGCCATTATCCGCCTGTGGTTCTTCCTCTATGATAGCTCTGGGCGTAACGAAGGCCCACTTCTTCATGCGCTTATCATCAATTCTTTACTTGTGCTCTTCTTCAGTGTGCCCCATAGTTACTTTTTGACGGGACGTTTTAAGAAATGGCTCTTTCGCTATATTCCAACCGACTCCTTTGGGGTCTTCTATTCCTTGCACGCTAGTATCGCCATCCTGTTAATGGATCGCTATTGGGTGAGTATGGGAGGAGACTTCTACCACGCCCAAGGTGTGGCGACTTCTTTATTTCAAGTGCTCTATGGAGCAAGCTGGCTATTTATGGGCTGGGCCATGTGGAGTACTGGACCTTTTCGTCAAAGTGGGATCGAGCAATGGGTACTTGGACTTAAAGGTCGGGTAATCAAGCTTGATCTCAAAAAAGACGGAGCTTACGCTCTTTGTCGTCATCCAATTTACGCTTCGTTTCTGGCCATGATTTGGACAACCCCTAATATGAGCTATGGCCATCTCTTCCTTTCCCTTTCTTGGAGTTTCTATATAATTTATGGAGCAGGGTTAAAGGAAAAACGTTTGATGCGAAATCGTGCTTACTTAGATTACGCTTCCAAGATTCCAAGCTTTCCTTTTTTGCCGCAATTTGCTGAACGTATGATTTTAAAACTATGGAGGGCCTCATATGAAAAAGCTTAAACTACAAAATTTCCTTATACTCTTTCTGTTGTTTATGACTTGTTTGCCAAAAGGTTTGCAGGCGAAGGAGCTTAAAGGTGGATTTAGCTTTAGTAATTACGATCAGGCCAAAGGCTCAGATACTCAGCTGAAGTTTACCGTGGTGAGCACCAAAGTAGGTCTCTTCTCTTCCGAAGTAGACGGCTATGTTAAGTCATTTCAGTATCAGGCCAATTATGATGACAAGAATCAAATCCTACGCGACATGGTGATTCGCTTTGATCCCAAAATGATGGATACCGATGGTGAGTCCCGTGATGAAAAGCTCCATGAAAAGTGCATGGAGGCCAATCAGTATCCCGAAGTAAAAGTCGTTATTAAAAGTGGGGCCTTTCTTCAGGAAGCTAGAGAGCATACCTATTCTTCTGTCGTCTATCTAAGGGGCAAAGAATTTGAAGTTCCTGTGAAAATGAAGGCCATCTTTGACAAAGATTCTCAGCAAATTATTGTCGTGGGTTCTTCTCAATGGAGTGTGCAGTCCATGGGAATTCCAGATCCCAGTATCGCAGTAGCAAAGCTTTCTGATGAAATTGATATTCATTTTCAGCTGATTATCAAAACGAATAATGATTAATTCTACTCTCTCCAAGGAGGCCTTATGCCTTATATCGTAGATGTCCAAACCAGTTTTCCCAAGAATCAATATACTCAAGATGAGCTTATCGACGGCCTAAAGACAGTGTGGTCAAAAAAGGTGAAGAATCTCAATCGTGTTGAATCTATTCAAAAGAACGTATTGGTGGATTCAAGACACTTGGCCATGCCCCTAGAGGACTACTTTAGTGGTAAAACATTTGGCCAACGTAACCAAAAGTTTATTGAAGTAGGCCTTCATTTATTTGAAGAAGCCGCTAGTAAAGTTTTAAAAAAGAATAACCTTCTTCCCCAAGATATTTCGGCCCTTTGGTCCAATACTGTGACAGGGTTTGCTATCCCAAGCCTTGAGGCTAGACTCATGAATCGTCTTGAGTTTCGTCCCTCGACCAAGCGAGTTCCTCTTTTGGGGTTGGGCTGTATGGCCGGGGTTGCTGGAATCAATCGTGCCTGTGAGTACTTAGAGGCCAGACCCCATGAAGCTTTGCTCTTTCTCAGTGTTGAGTTATGCAGTTTAACCTTTCAAGTTGAAGATATTAGTGTGGCCAATTTGGTTTCCACTGGACTCTTTGGCGATGGTGCCGCTGCGGTTCTCATGGTGGGCGATGAACATCCCTTGGCCAAAGATGCTCCTTTGCGCTGGCTTGATTCACGCAGCATTTTCTTTCCCGATACGGAAGGTGTTATGGGATGGGATGTCTCTGAATCAGGATTAAAAATTATCCTCAATAAGAATGTTCCCGATGTAACAGAAAATTATCTGCCAGGGCCTCTTAATGAATTCTTTGATGAGCAAAGTATTGGACGCAGTGATATCCATACCTTTATCGCTCATCCTGGTGGACCTAAAGTTCTTCAGGCGATGGAAAAAGTATTTGATCTTCCAGAGCGAGGTTTGCACCATAGTTGGGAGAGTCTCAGAGAGAATGGAAATATGAGCTCCGTCAGCGTTCTCGATATTTTTGCTCGCACTATTGAGCATAACCGTGGCCCACGTGGGGCACTCGCTCTTGGTGTGGCCATGGGGCCTTCCTTTAGTGCTGAACTAGGACTTTACCGATGGAATTAATTCTTCTCTATAAAATTGTAGTTGGCCTATGTGCGCTCCAGCGTTTGGGAGAACTATTGCTTTCCAAGAGTAATGAGAAATGGATCCTCTCCCAAGGAGGAAGGGTTATTCCTGAGACCAATTACATCTTTATGGTACTCCTTCATACGACTTGGATACTTGCTCTGGTTTACTTTACTTTTTTTACAGAGCTTAAAATCCTCAACATCAATCTCTTTATGATAAGCATGGCCTTATTCTGTCTTGGTCAGTTCTTTCGCATTCATGCCATCATGACCCTGGGGAAGCGTTGGTCGACACGAGTGTGTGTCCTTCCAAAAGCGCCTGTCATTAAATCGGGCCTCTTCAAAGTAGTTCGTCATCCCAATTATGTGGGAGTGGTCTTAGAATTACTCTTTTTGCCCTTGGCCGTAGGGCTATGGAAAGTGGCCTTCTTTTTTACCGTGCTCAATGCCATCATCCTCTACTTTCGTATTCGCTTTGAAGAGAGGATGTTATGTGAGCACAATGATTATGAAGAAAAATTTCTTTCTCAATCCCCTGGGCACTGATGCAAGAAAGTAATGCTCTTGCTATTATTGGTGGTGGTCCTGTTGGTTTAGGGCTGGCCATACTTTTGGCCAAAAGGGGTCATCGAGTAGACCTCTATGAGCAAGGAGTCTATCCACGTGATAAGGCCTGCGGTCAGGGCATTATGCCCAAAGGGCAGGAGATCCTTACTCATGATATAGGCATTGCATTCGAGTCAGATTACTATTGCTTTACAGGTATTGATTATATAGATGGCGAAACTCTGCTTTCAGGCGCTCTTCCACACTCTGGTATTGGGGTTGAACGCCGAGTTCTCTCTGAGCGCCTTTATGAAAAAGCTTCCCAGAATGAATTGATCACAATCTATTTGCAAAGTCGTGTAGATGATCTGCGCTTTGAGATGAAAGGGGGAGAACAAAAGGTCTTTCTTCTGTGTGATGATCAAATGCGTGAGTATCGCTATGCCTTTGCTTGTGATGGAATCAATTCACCCATGCGTAAAAAGTTTGATATGCAAAAGGAAAGGGCCCACCCTTGGCGTCAAGGGGCCCGAGTCCACTTCAACCAAGCCCCATGGTGTGACCATGTTCAAGTCTATTGGAATAACGGGATTGAAGCTTATGTTACTCCTGTTGGACAGGAGCGTATAGAAGTGGCCTTCCTTTGGTATGAAGATACACTGACATTAAATCCTCCTGCGGTGACGGGGAAACTAAAACTTCGGGATCAGCTCTTTTCCTATTTTCCCGAATTACTTGAACACCTCGATCTTACTGTTATGGATGCTGACTTTAAAGGTTCGGCGAGTTTCTCCCACGTGGCAAAGAGTTCTCAATATAAGAAGCTCTTCTTTGTTGGGGACAGTTATGGATTTCTGGATGGTATCACCGGAGAGGGGATTAGTTTAGGCCTTGATCAGGCCCGTTACATCGCCACTCACTTCGAGTCGTGGGGCCTATATCATAAGGCCTTTTATCATTTGAAGTATGTGCACTATTGGTTGATGGTTCACTTGGCGTTGAGCTTGAGTCGAAATGTACTTTGGCGAAGATTTCTCTTTTATCTTTTAAAGCGCTTCAATGCTAAAGCTTTTGGGT